>JBJMNM010000556.1:0-4883 GCA_045804305.1 Gemmatimonadaceae bacterium
AGCAGCACGTCCTCGGCAATCGCGCCGCTGATCCGCGAACGCGCAACGCCGCGCTGGAGCTCCAGCGCGGCGCCGTAGGGCATGATGCCGAGATCGACGACCAGCAGCTGCCGACTCACGCGTGAATCATTCTCCCCAGCGAATCCAGCGCCGCCTCGGCGATCGCCTCCGACAACGTGGGGTGCGCATGGATGGCGAGATCGACTTCCTCCACCGTGTACTCGTTCGTGCGCGCCAGCACGAGCTCGTGGATCAGCTCCGTGGCGTGCGCCCCCACGATGTGCGCGCCGAGGATCTCTCCATACTTGGCGCCGCGAATGATCTTCACGAAGCCCTCCGTCTCGCCTGAGGTGCGCGCGCGCCCGTTGGCCGAGAAGGGGAACTTGCCGACCTTGTAGTCGAGCTTCCTGTCCTTGCACTGCTGCTCGGTGAGACCGACGGAGGCCACCTCGGGATGGCAGTACGTGGCGCCCGGCACGTTGGTGTAATCCAGCACCTGGGCGTGGTGTCCGGCGATCACCTCGGCCACGATCATTCCTTCGCGCTCGCCCTTGTGCGCGAGCATCGGCGGACCGGCCACATCGCCGATGGCGTAGATGCCCTTGACACTCGTCTCCATCCGCTCGTTGATCTTGATGAAGCCGCGATCGGTGAGCTGAATGCCCTGTTCCTTGAGACCGATGTCCTCGATGTTCGGTGCGCGGCCAGCCGCCACGAGCACGACGTCCGACTTGACGTCCTTCTTCTCGCCGCCCGCCTCGACGCTCATCGAGACCGAGTCCTTGCCGACCTTCACGTTCGAGATCTTCGCGCCGGTGAGGACGTCGATCTTCCGCTTCTTGAAGGCGCGCTCGACCTCCTTGGAGCAGTCCGCATCCTCGACCGGGAGGATGTTCGGCATCACCTCGATGAGCGTGACCTGCGAGCCGAACGCGGCGAACACGTCGGCGAACTCGCACCCAACCGCGCCGGCGCCCACGATCGTGATGGACTTGGGTGCCTTCTCCAGGATGAGCGCTTCGTCCGAGGAGATCACGGTCTTCTTGTTCAGCTCGAGGCCGATCTGCGGCAGCCCCTTCACGCGCGAGCCGGTGGAGATCACGACGGCTTTCTTGGCGTCGTGCTTCTCTTCTTTTCCGTCGGCCGTCTTCACGGTGACAGCGTTCTTGCCCGCGAGCTTCGCCGTGCCCTTGATCCAGGTGATCTTGTTCTTCTTGAACAGGAACTCCACGCCCTTGGAGTTCTGCGTGCTCACCGACCGCGAGCGCTTCATCGCGACGTTGAAGTCGAGCTTCACGTCGCCCGGTGCGACGCCGAACTCCGGGGCCTTCTTCATCTTCTCCGAGTAGGAAGCGGACTCCAGCAGCGCCTTGGCGGGGATGCATCCCCACAGCACGCAGGTGCCGCCGAGCCCTTCACGCTCGATGACGCCGACGGAGAGGCCGAGCTGGGCGGCGCGAATCGCGCCCACGTACCCGGCGGGTCCACCGCCGAGGAAGATCACGTCGAAAGAAGCCATGATGGCGGTATGCGTGCAGGTTAGTAGACGAGCATGAGCGGGTTCTCGACGAGCCGCCGCAGTGCCTGGAGGAACTTCGCGCCGACGGCGCCGTCGATGACGCGGTGATCGCAGCTCATCGTGAGGCGAACGCGCTTGCGGACGACCGGCTCGCCCTTCTCGACGACGAGCTTGTCCTCGCCAGTCCCGATGGCGATGATGCCGGCCTCGGGAGGATTGATGATCGCCGTGAACTGATCGATCCCGAACATGCCGAGGTTGCTCACGGAGAAGGTCGAGCCGGTGAACTCCTCGGGCTTGAGCTTCCGCTCACGCGCGCGCTTGGCGAGCTCCTTCGCCTCGCGCGAGATCTCGCTCAGGCGCTTCCGGTCGGCGTCCCAGATGACGGGAACGATCAGCCCATCGTCGGTGGCGACCGCCATGCCGAGATGCACGCGGTTGAAATACCGAATGTGATCGCCCAGCCAATGCGCGTTCACTTCCGGATGCTGTGAGAGCGCCACGGCGATCGCCTTCAGCAGCACGTCGTTCACCGACACCTTGAACTCGTCGCCCAGCTCGGCCATGGCCGCGCGCATCTCCATGACACGCGTGAGATCCAGCTCGGCAGTGAGATAGAACGTCGGGATCGGCCCGATGGACTCACTGAGCCGCTTCGCGATGATCTTGCGAATGTTGGTGAGGGCAACGTCCTGGTAGTCGCCCTCGCGCGAGATCACGGGCGCGCTTGGGGCACTCGGCGCCGCGCCCGCGCGCGGCGCCGCGGCACCGGCGGCGGCTGCCTCGATGTCGCGCTTGATGATGCGCCCGCCTGGGCCGGAGCCCTGCACACCACCGAGGTTCACCCCGCGCTCGCTCGCCATTCGCCGCGCGAGCGGTGAGGAGCGAACGCTCTCGCCGTTGCCTGATGGCGCGGGCTGCTGCTGGGCGGCTGTCGCCACGGCCGGCACTGGCGCCGGCGTCACCGCGGGCCTGGGCGCCGCAGCCGGAGGTGGCGCAGGATCGTTCTTGGACGGTCCGGTGCTCTGCTGCGGCGTTCCCGGCTGCTGTGGTGCCGCCGCCGGCGGCGGCGCCGCAGCGGGAGCAGCGCCGCCACCGCCGGCGCCGGACACGAGGGCGTCGATGTTCTCGTCCTTCGCGCCGATCACGCCGACGAGCGTACCCACCGGCGCGGTGTCGCCCTCGTTGATGAGGCGCTTGCGGAGCACGCCGTCGCCGCGCGCGACCAGCTCCATGATCGCCTTGTCCGTCTCGACTTCACCGATCGGCTCGCCGCTCTTGACGGCGTCGCCCTCGTTCTTGAGCCACTTGACGAGACGTCCCTCCTCCATCGTGGGAGAGAGCGCCTCCATGAACACTTTGGTTGCCATTGTTGTGACTCGAGAATGGTCAGTCGAGATACATGACTTTGCGCACCGCGGCGATCGCCTTCGGCAGGTCGGGCTTGGCAGCCTTCTCCAGGCTCTTCGCGTACGGCATCGGAACGTCTTCCTGGTGCACGCGCACGACCGGCGCGTCCAGATAGTCGAAACACTCGCGCTGCACGTAGTCCACCACCTGCGACCCCACGCCGCAGATCGG
Organism: Gemmatimonadaceae bacterium; assembly: GCA_045804305.1. Classification (GTDB taxonomy): domain Bacteria; phylum Gemmatimonadota; class Gemmatimonadetes; order Gemmatimonadales; family Gemmatimonadaceae; genus AG11. The sequence continues at coordinate 3,101 of JBJMNM010000556.1, forward strand.
CCAACCCTCTTCCAGCACGACGCACCGGTTCGTCTTCTGCACCGACGCGGCGATCGCCTCGACATCCATCGGGCGCACCGTGCGCAGGTCGACGACGTCGATGCGAATGCCGTCCTTCGCGAGCTGGTCGGCCGCCTGCATCGCCACCAGCACCATCTTGCCGTGCGTGATGATCGAGCAGTGGTCGCCCTCACGCTTCAGGTCCGCCTTGCCGAGCGGGATGATGTAATCGTCCTCGGGCACCTCGCCCTTGGTGTTGTACAGCATCTCACCCTCGAGCACGCAGACCGGGTTGTCGTCGCGGATGGCGCTCTTGAGCAGTCCCTTCGCGTCGTACGGCGTGCCCGGCGCGATGACCTTGAGGCCGGGGATATGCGCCAGCCAGGACTCCCACGCCTGCGAGTGCTGCGCGGAGAGCTGGAGCGCCGCGCCGTTCGGGCCGCGGAACACGATGGGGATGTTGAACTGGCCGCCCGACATGTAGAGCATCTTGGCGGCGGCGTTCACCACCTGGTCGATGGCGAGCAGGGCGAAGTTCCACGTCATGAACTCGATGACCGGACGCAGCCCCACCATCGCCGCGCCCACGCCGATCCCGGCGAAGCCGAGCTCCGTGATCGGCGTGTCGACTACGCGCATCTCGCCGAACTCCTGGAGAAATCCCTTGGACACCTTGTACGCGCCCTGGTAGACGGCGACTTCCTCGCCCATGAGGAAGACGCGGTCGTCCCGCTGCATCTCTTCGCGAATGGCCTGGCCGAGGGCGTCGCGGTATGTGATGACTGGCATCGATCGTGGCTCAGGTATGGGAGTCGACGTACACGTCCTCGTACAGCGCCTCGAGCGGCAGCTCCGGGCTCGCGTCGGCGAAGTCCCACGCATCCTGCACGACGGCCTTGATCTCCTCGTCCATCTTCTGCAGCTGCTCGTCCGTCAGCTCGCCATGCTCCTGCATGTGCGTCCGGAGCAGCGTGATCGGATCGCGCTTCATGTATTCCTCGAGCTCGGCCTTGGTGCGATAGGTACCGCTCACCGCATCGGACATGGAGTGGCCCATGAAGCGGTAGGTGCGCACCTCGAGCAGCGTGGGCAGTTGCTCCTTGCGGGCGCGCGCCACCGCGTCGCCAACCGCGTCGCGCACCGCGAAGACGTCCTGCCCGTCGCACTGGGCGCGGGTCATGTTGTACGCCGCACCGCGCTCGTAGATGTCGTGAATGGCCGACGCGCGCTCGAGCGACGTGCCCATGCCGTAGCGGTTGTTCTCGATGATGAACACGCAGGGCAGCTTCCAGAGTCCGGCCATGTTCAGCGCTTCGTGGAACGCGCCGGTGTTCACCACCGACTCGCCCATGAAGCAGATGATGCACTGGTCGCCGCCGCGATACTTGATCGCGAAGCCGACGCCGGCGGCGAGTGGCACGTGACCGCCCACGATGCCGTGACCGCCCAGGAAGTTGAGGTTGCGGTCGAACATGTGCATCGAGCCGCCCTTTCCGCGCGCGCAACCGTCCTGCCGGCCGAACAGCTCGGCCATCACGGCCCGCGGCGTCATGCCACGGGCGAGCGCCTGTCCGTGATCACGGTATGTCGTGATCACGTAGTCGTCGGGGCGGAGCAGCGACAGCGAGCCGGTGCTCACCGCTTCCTGCCCGATATAGAGGTGACAGAAGCCGCCGATCTTTCCGAGCGCGTACGCCTCGGCGCACCGCTCCTCGAAGCGCCGCTGGAGGAGCATGGAATGCAGCAGCTCCCTGTTCAGTGCAGGGTCCGACGATCGTGCCTG
>JBJMNM010000557.1:0-2165 GCA_045804305.1 Gemmatimonadaceae bacterium
ACGTGAAGAAGGTGCGCGCCGCCGCGAAGATCATGGCGGCGCTCTATCGCGCGTTCATGGAGAACGGCTGCTCGCTCGCCGAGATCAACCCGCTCGTGGTCACGCCCGGGGGCGACGTCGTTGCGCTCGATGCGAAGATGGTGATCGACGACAACGAGCTCGAGCGCCATCCCGAGCTCGAAGTCCTGCGCGACGAGACCGCCGAGGATCCGAGCGAGGTCGCGGCCCGCAAGGCGAACCTCACCTTCATCAAGCTGGAAGGCAACGTGGGCTGCGTGGTGAACGGTGCGGGCCTCGCCATGGCGACGATGGATCTGGTGAAATACTACGGGGGCGAGCCGGCCAACTTCCTGGACATCGGCGGATCGTCGAATCCCGAGAAGGTCGTCAACGCGCTTCGCATCATCACGAGCGATCAGAGCGTGAAGGTCATCCTGTTCAACATCTTCGGTGGCATCACGCGCACGGATGACGTGGCGAACGGCATCGTCACCGCCACCAGGTCCAATCCGCTCAAGATTCCCATCGTGATTCGTCTGACTGGAACGAACGAAGAGATCGCCATGAAGATCCTGTCGGAGAATGGATTCACCGCGTCGTCCGACATGGACGAAGCGGTGAAGAAGGCGGTCGAGCTGGCGAAGCGTGGAGGGAAGGCGGCGTGAGCATCTTCATCGACAACTCCACGAAGCTCATCGTGCAGGGAATCACGGGCCGCGACGGCTCGTTCCACACCAAGCAGATGATCGAGTACGGCACGAAGGTCGTGGGCGGCGTGACGCCCGGTAAGGGCGGCCAGACCTTCGAGGGCACCGTGCCGATCTTCAACACCGTGCACGACGCGGTGAAGGCTACGGGGGCGAACACCTCCGTCATCTACGTCCCGCCCGTGTTCGCCGCCGACGCGATGATGGAAGCCGCCGACGCCGGCATCCAGTTCATCGTCGCGATCACCGAAGGCGTGCCGGTGCTCGACATGACGCGTGTGTACCCGTTCGTGAAGGAGAAGGGCGCGCGACTGCTCGGCCCGAACTGTCCGGGCCTCATCACGCCGGGGCAGAGCAAGGTGGGCATCATCCCTGGCCGCATCTGCACGCCCGGCAACATCGGCGTGGTGAGCCGATCGGGGACGCTCACCTACGAGGTCGTCTACCAGCTCACGCGCGCGGGCATGGGGCAGAGCACCTGCGTCGGCATCGGTGGCGATCCGATCAACGGCACGAACTTCATCGACTGCCTTGCGGCGTTCGAGAAAGATCCGCAGACGAAGGCCGTCGCGATGATGGGCGAGATCGGCGGCACGGACGAGCAGGAGGCCGCGGAGTTCGTGAAGAAGCACATGAAGAAGCCGGTCGTCGGCTTCATCGCCGGCCAGACCGCACCGCCGGGCCGCCGCATGGGCCACGCGGGTGCAATCATCTCGGGCTCCGCGGGCACGGCGGCGGAGAAGCTCGAGGCGTTCGAGAAGGCGGGTATCAGCATCGCTCGGCGGCCGGTCGACTTCGTGGCCGAGCTCAAGGCCCGCATGTGATGATGGGCAGTCGCGTCAGTCGTCGGCGATGAGGCTGCGCGACGTTCTCGCGCCCGAGCGGCTGGTCGTTCCGCTCGAGGCGGGCACGCTGCCGGAAGCAGCCGAGGTCCTGCTCGGACGGCTCGGCGCCGCGCATGGCGTGCTGGATCTGGCCAAGCTGCGGCGGCGGGTCGCCGAAGGCCGCCCCGAGGACGCCGTGGCGATGGGCGATCGCGCCTTTCTGCTGCACTATCGGACCGATGCCGTCGGCCAGCTCGTCGTGGCACTGGGCGTGTCGCGCACGATCATCTGCCGGCGGTCGGTGGAAGAGGGGGAGCAGTGCGCGCGCATCGTGCTCATGATCGCCGCACCGCCGCGCCACGCGGCGCGCTACCTACAGGTCGTCGGCGGCTTCGCGCGACTCCTGCGCAAGGCGGAGGTGCTGGCGTCGGTGCTGGCGGCAACGGTTGCGAGCGCGCTCGCCACGCTCGTGAGCTTCGGGGAGTACATGCTTCCGGAGCAGCTCACGTTTCGCGACGTGATGAGCGAGCAGCCTCGGACGATCGAGCCCGAGGCGCTGTTGAAGGAGGCCGCGAGAATCCTGGTGCGCACTGGCCTTGGCGCGCTGCCGGTGGTGGACGACGAGCGGCGGGTG
>JBJMNM010000558.1:0-9392 GCA_045804305.1 Gemmatimonadaceae bacterium
CCTGCAGTTCCTCCGGCACATCGAGCGCACACGCGTGCTGGCCTTTCTCATCCCGATCGACTCGGAGGATTGGCAGGCGGAGTATGATCAGCTGCGGTCCGAGATCGAGCAGTACTCGGAGGAGCTGGCCAACAAGCCGCACTGCGTGGTGTTCACCAAGATGGACCTGTTGGGCGAGGACGAGCCCGCGCCGATCGAGGCACCCGAGGCCTTTGGCATCTACGCCATCAGCGCCGCTGGCCGCACGGGCCTGGAGGAGCTGAAGCTGGCGTGGTGGCGTCGAGTGCTGAGCATGAAGAGGGAAGTCGCGACGCCGGTTCGGGACCTCGAGCTACCCTGACGCCGAGATGCTGCTGCGCGCAGGGGACCCCGCGTACCCCGCTCGGCTGCTCGATTGCAAGGACGTGCCGCGGAAGCTCTGGCTGCGCGGCGATCTCGCACTGCTCGACGCGCCGTGCGTCGCCATCGTCGGTACGCGACGAGCGACGGCGTATGGCGAGCGCGTGGCCCGCGAGCTGGGGCGCGTGCTGGCGATGGCCGGCGCCACGATCGTGAGCGGACTCGCGCGCGGGATCGATGCGTCGGCACACCGTGGCGCGCTCGATGCCGACGGCCGCACCGTGGCCGTGCTGGGCACCGGAGTGGACGTGGTCTACCCGAAAGCCCACGCGAGCCTGCAAGCGGCCATCGGCGAGCGCGGCCTGCTGCTCTCCGAGCTCGAGCCCGGCGACGCGGCCCACGGCGGCTCCTTCCCGAAGCGCAACCGGATCATCGCCGCGCTCGCGATGGCGACGATCGTGGTCGAAGCCGGCGTGAAGAGCGGGGCGCTCATCACGGCCGGCTACGCCCTCGAGCTCGGGCGCACTGTCGCCGCGGTGCCCGGACCGATCGACGTTCCGCAGGCGCACGGCAGCAACGAGCTGCTCCGCGATGGCGCGAACCTGCTGGCCTCCATGGCCGACGCGCTCGCGCTCGTGGGCCTCACTGCGCCCATCCGAGTGGCCGACCTCCCGGCAGACGGCGTCGAGCGCCGGATGTGGGACGCATTGGCGCGCGGCGCCGCCGACCTCGATACCCTGTGCACGCGCGCCTCGCTGCCCGCCCATGACGGCCTGGCGGCCGTCACTGCGCTCGAGCTCCGCGGAATGGTCGAATGCGCCCTTTCCGGAGAGATACGCCGCATCTGACACGCAGCGTGCGATATTGAAAGGTGCCTGCCGTCCGTCACGTCTACGTTCACGTTCCGTTCTGTTCCCGCCGCTGCTCGTATTGCGACTTCTCGATCGCGGTGCGGCGCCACGTGCCGGTCGACGAATACTTGTCGGCTCTGGCGGCCGAATTGAGCATCCGGTTCGGCGACAGCCCGCCCGAGCCCGTAGACACCATCTACTTCGGCGGCGGCACGCCGTCTCGACTCGGCGGCGAAGGGCTGGCCCGGGCACTCGCGCTCGTGGAGCGGCACTTTCCCCGCACCGAGGGTGCCGAGATCACCGCGGAAGCAAATCCGGAAGATGTCACGGAGTCGGCGGCGGAAGCGTGGTACGCCGCGGGTATCAACCGCCTGTCACTGGGCTCGCAGAGCTTCGACGATCGTGCCCTCACCTGGATGCACCGCACGCACGACTCCGCGGCCATCACGCGTGCGGTGGAGGTAGCGCGCGGCGCCGGCATCACCAACCTGTCGCTCGATCTGATCTTCGCCTTGCCCGAGGCGCTGGGGCGTGATTTTGCCGACGACGTCCGACGAGTGGTGGCGCTCGCACCTGACCATGTCTCGCTCTATGGCCTCACGGTCGAGTCCGGAACTCCGTTGGGCAGATGGGTCGAGCGCGGAGTAACCGTCGAGCAGCCAGAGGAAGGTTATGAATCCGACTTTCTCGATGCACACCGGTTGCTGGCGGCCGCGGGCTTCGAGCATTACGAGGTCTCCAACTATGCGCGGCGGGGCCGAGAGGCGCGGCATAATTCCGCGTACTGGTCCGGAGCGCCGTATGTGGGAATCGGGCCCGCCGCGCACGGGTTCGATGGCGACATCCGGCGCTGGAACGCGCGCGCGTACTCGGATTGGCGCGACACGGTGATGGCCGCCGCGGATCCGATGGCGGGGGCCGAGCGGTTGAGTTCGGAAAACAGGATGGCCGAATCGGTGTATCTCGGGTTGCGCTCCCGTATCGGATTGCCGGCTGGCGCGTCGGACATGGAGGTCGTCGCGCCATGGATCGACGCGGGATGGATCACGCGCGACTCCGATGATCGCCTCCGCTGCACTCCCGAGGGCTGGCTCCGCCTCGACGCCCTGGCGGCCGCCTTGACGCATCACCGAAGTCGTTAGTACATTTGCACTTATGACGTCCGCCGACGAGCTCACCCCACGCGAGCGCCGCGTCCTCGAAGCGGTGATCCAGACGTACGTGCAGACGGCTGAACCGGCCGGCTCGCGTGTGATCTCGCGTCGGTTCGGCCTGGGTGTCTCCCCCGCCACGATTCGCAACACGATGAGCGACCTCGAGGAGAAGGGGTTTCTCTCGCATCCGCATACGTCGGCCGGCCGAGTGCCAACCGACAAGGCATACAGGGCGTACGTCGACTCGTTGCTGAATGCACCCGCGACCAGAATCGTGATTGCCGAGCAGGACCGTCTGCGCGACGACATCGCCGGGAGCAGCAGCACCATCGAGACGATCCTGAGGCGGGCCGCGCAGAGCCTTGGCGTGCTCACGCAGGAGCTGGGCGTGGCTCTCGGTCCTCGCCTCGACGCCAGCATTCTACGGCGCATCGAGCTGGTGCGCGTGAGTGGCGAGCGCCTGCTGCTCGTCCTCACTCTCGAGCGCGGCGTGGTGCGCACGGTGTTCGTGGAAGTTCGCGGTACGCTGGCTGACTCGGCCGTCACCGAAGTGACCCGGGTGTTGAACGAGCGACTCGCCGGCCACTCGCTGCGCGAGCTGCGTACGTCGGTGGCCGAGCGCCTGCGCGACAGCTCCACCAAGCCGGAGGCCTCGGAGCTGTTGAACATCTTCGTGCAGGAGGGTGAGCACCTGCTCGACACCGCGCTCCCGATGAGCGAAGGCAGCGTGATCGTGGGGCAGGCGAGCGTATTGGCCGCCCAGCCCGAGTTCGGCGGCGCGGCCAGTCTTCGTCGGCTGCTCACCCTCACCGAAGAGCCTGCTCGTCTGGCCGACGCTCTGCGACGCAAGCATCGCGGCGACGAAAAGCCCGGCGTGTCGATCACGATCGGCGAGGAGCACGGCGATCCACAATTCGACCAGTTCACCGTCGTGACCGCCGAGTATCACGTGGGCGCGCTGACTGGCGTGATCGGTGTCATCGGACCGACGCGGATGCCGTATGACAAGGTGATCTCGCTGGTACAGCATACGTCTCGATTGTTGAGTGATTTGCTATGAATCGTGAACCGTTTACCGTGAACCGTGAACCGTTACTGCTAACGCGCTGACGGTTCACGGTTCACGGTTCACGATCCCTGCCTCACCGCTATCCCGCCACACCGCTAACCGTCATGGCTGACTTTTACTCAGTTCTCAACGTCGAGCGCACCGCGAGCGACGAGGAGATCAAGAAGGCATACCGCAAGCTCGCGATGACCTACCACCCCGATCGCAACGGGGGGGCGAAGGACGCGGAAGAGAAGTTCAAGTCCATCACCGAGGCGTACGACGTGCTGCGCGATCCGCAGAAGCGCGCGGCATATGACCGCTACGGTGAAGCGGGGCTGCGCGGCGGCGCGGGTGGGTTCCATCACGTCGACCTGTCCGAGGCGCTGAACATCTTCATGCAGAACTTCGGCGGTTTCTCGGGGCTCGACGATCTGTTCGGCGGCCGCGGGCAGGGTGGTGGGGGGCCGCGCACCGGCTCCGACGTGAAGATCACCGTCGAGCTCACGCTCGCCGAAGTCGCCACGGGCGTCGAGAAGGAGGTGAAGCTCCGCGTGCTCGACGTCTGCGAGCATTGCGCGGGGAGCGGCGCCGAGCCGGGCACGAAGGTGCAGAAGTGTCCAACCTGCGCCGGTCATGGCGAGGTACGTCGCGCGCAGCGCTCGTTCTTCGGGCAGTTCGTCACCGTCGCGCCGTGTCCCACGTGCAAGGGCGAAGGACAGATCGTGGAATCCGCGTGCAGGAAGTGTCGCGGCGAGGGGCGCGTGCGCGGCGAGAAGACGATCAACGTCCAGATTCCCGCGGGCGTGGCGACGGGACAGTACATGACGCTGCGCGGCGTCGGCAACGCCGGCGCGCGCCGAGGCGAGCGTGGCGACGTGCACGTGGTGTTCGAGGTGGAGGACGATCCGCGCTTCGAGCGCGACGGCGAGGATCTGTACACCGAGGTGCTCGCCACCTACCCCCAGCTCGTGCTCGGCGCCACAGTGGAAGTCCCCACCGTGACCGGGACGGTCGCGCTCAGCATTCCGGCCGCCACGCAGAGCGGTCAGGTGTTTCATCTGCGCGGGCGAGGCCTCGCGCGCGTGAACTCGAACGGCACGGGCGATCTGCACGTGCGCGTCCAGCTCTGGACCCCCGACGCGCTCAGCGAAGAGGAAGAGCAGCTCATCACGCGCCTCGCGCAGGTGCAGCGCAGCGTCCCGGCGGATCGCGGCAAGGGCTTCTGGGCGAAGATGAAAGAAGCGCTGGGCGCGTGACCTGGCTCGCCGTCCGCGTTCGACCGGGCGCGTCGCCCGATGCCGCGCTGGCCGCGCTCTTCGAGATGGGCTCGGAGGGCGTGCACGAGGCGGGGGCCGAGCTGGTGACACACTTTCCGGGCGGCGCGGATGCCGATGCCATCGTGGCAGCGGTGCGCGCGGTCGATCCGGAGGCGGACATCTCCGCCTCGCTCATCCCCACGGTGGACTGGGCGGAAGAGTGGAAGAAGGGGGTCGGCGCGCACGAGCTGGGATCGCTCGCGATCGTGCCGCCCTGGCTCGCGTCGGGGCGCGATCCGTCGCGTACGGTCGTGATCGAGCCGGAGATGGCGTTCGGCACCGGCGAGCATCAGACGACACGCGGCGTGGTGCGCCTGCTGCCCTCGGTGATTCGGGCCGGCGACCGCGTTGCCGATCTCGGCGCCGGGAGCGCCGTGCTGGCGATCGCCGCGGCCAAGCTCGGCGCGGCCCATGTCACGGCCATCGAGCTCGATCACGACGCCATCGCGAACGCCGAGGAGAACGTCGGGCGCAATGGTGTCGCCGACCGCGTGACCGTGATCGAGGGCGACGCGGAGCTGCTGCTGCCGCTCGTCGCGCCGGTGCGCGTGGTGTTGGCCAACATCATCTCATCGGTGCTCACGGGGATGCTGCCGGTGATCGCCGCGTCGCTCACGCCGGACGGTGAGGCCGTGCTGAGCGGCATTCTCCTGGAGGAGCGCTCGGCGATGCTCGCCGTGCTCGAGGGGACCGGATGGCGACTGCTCGCCGAGGACGTGGAGGGGATGTGGTGGAGCGCGCGGATCGCGCGGCGGTAAGCACCTTCTACGCGCCGGGCGTCTGGGGGGCGCGCGCCGAGCTCGATGAGGCCGCGGCGCACCATGCGGGCGTGAAGCGTCTGGCGATCGGTGATCCGGTCCGGCTGACGAGTGGCGATGGTCGGCGGTCGGCGGGGCACGTCGCCGCGTTGGCGAAGCGAAAGCTCATCATCGCGCTCGACGGCCCGGTGGAGCGTGTCGCGCCGTTGCCTCGCGTCGAGCTGTGGGCGCCGGTGGGCGATCGCGACCGCATGTTGCTGCTCGCCGAGAAGGCCGTGGAGCTCGGCGCCTCGGCGTGGAGGCCGATCGTCTATCGGCGGTCGCGGAGCGTGAACCCGCGCGGCGAGGGAGACGCCTTTCGCGAGAAGCTGCGGCTGCGGATGATCTCGGCGCTCGAGCAGAGCGGAAGTGCGTGGTTGCCGGCGAGCGAACCCGAGGCCCCGCTCGATGCCGCGCTCGCCGCGGGACGCGCGGTCGATGGAATTCTGCTCGATGCCGGCGGTGCGCCGCTCGGCGCCCTCGATGGCGGCCTTCGCGCGCCCATCGCCATCGCGCTCGGCCCGGAAGGTGGGCTCGATCTCGACGAGCGGGCCGCGTTCGTCGCCGCGGGCTGGCGCCCTGCGTCGTTGGGCGCCAACGTCCTGCGGTTCGAGACGGCCGGCATCGCTGCCCTGGCCGTCGTTCGCTCGCTCATGATCGATCAATGACCGACACCTGCCTGTTCTGCCGCATCGTTCGCAAGGAGATCCCGGCAACGATCGTGTGGGAGGATGCGCACTCGCTCGCGTTTCGCGACATCGACCCCAAGGCGCCGACGCACGTGCTGGTGATTCCCAAGGTGCACGTCGCTTCGCTCAACGAGGCCACGGACCCGACCATGCTCGGCCGACTGATGTTCGCCGCCCGCGAGATCGCCGCGGAGGAAGGGATCGCCGAGTCGGGCTATCGAGTCGTGGTCAACACCGGCGCCGGCGCGGGCCAGACGGTGTTCCATCTGCACCTGCACCTGCTCGGTGGGCGCAGGCTCACGTGGCCGCCTGGATGACAGGGTCGTGGCGATCGGCTAGCTTTGTCCGTTCCCACTCGCCTTGGCACATGCCCCTCTTCGACACCCTCCAGAACGACCTCAACGCCGCGCGCAAGGCGCAGGACAAGGCGCGCGTGCTCGTGCTGGGCACCATCTTCTCCGACGCCAAGAACCGGAAGATCGAGCTGCGTCGTGACCTGACCGACGACGAAGTGGTCGAGGTCCTGCGGAAGGGGATCAAGCGTCGCCGGGAGTCGATCGAGATGTATGCGGGCAAGCGCGACGACCTGGCCGACAAGGAACGCAGCGAGGTGACGGTGCTCGAGGCGTACCTGCCGGCGTCGGTCAGCGACGATGAGCTGCGGGCCGCGGTGCGCGCGGCCATCGCCGGGGGCGCGAAGCAGATCGGCGCCGTGATGGGCAAGGTGCTCCCGCAGTTCAAGGGACGTGCGGAGGGAAGCACCATCAACGCCATCGCGCGCGAGGAGCTCGCCAAACAGGGGTGAACGTGGTGGGAGCGACACAGCGCAGTGATCGCTCGATGAACGCGCACGCGCTCGGCATACTCGAGCTGCCGCGGCTGCTCGACCTCGTCGCGGAGCGCGCATCGTCGGTGCCCGGCGCGGCTCGCGTGCGCGCCCTCACGCCCTCGGCCGACCTCGCGTGGCTCGAGACCGAGCACCGGCGCGTGGCCGCGGTGCGCGCCCTCATCGGCGGCGAGCCGGCGTGGTCCCCCGAGCCGGTGCCGGAGCTCGGCGGTCCCATTCAGCGGCTACGCGTGATCGGGAGCGTGTGGAGCGGCGTGGAGCTCATGGCCGGCGCGCTCCTGTTTCGCTCGGCGCGACGCACGCGCGATGCGTTACGCGACGACCGGCGGCCGGCGGTCATCCGGGCCGTTCTCGCGCCCTTCGCCGACCGCATGGTGTCGGCGCGGAGCATCGAGGACGAGATCGAGCGCGCGATTGAGGAGACCGGCGTCGTCAAGGACGAGGCCTCGCCGGCCCTCCGCCGCATCCGTCGCGAGCTGCGCGCGTCGCACGGCGAGCTGATTCGCATTCTCGAGCGCGTGATGAGCGGGCTGGAGGCACACCACCGCGCGCCCGACATGTCCGTCACGCTGCGCGAGGGACGCTACGTGATTCCCGTGCGGCGCGAGGGCGTGCGCGGGGTGGGCGGCATCGTGCACGGCACGTCCAGCACGGGCGGCACCATGTTCGTCGAGCCACCGGCCGCGATCGAGTTCGGCAACCGCATCCGCGAGCTCGAGGCGGAAGAGCAGGACGAAGTCGAGCGGATCCTGCTGGAGCTCACTGACCGCGTGCGGCCCGAACGCGAAGGGCTCGCCGACTCGCTGGACGCGCTCGCCGAGCTGGATTCCCTGAGCGCACGCGCACGCTATGCCATCCAGTTCGAATGTACACCCGCACCGCTCGTGGCGGCGCGCGAGGGGTTCGCGATCCACGACGGCCGCCATCCGCTTCTCCTCGCGAAGGGCGTGAGCGTGGTGCCGTTCGATCTCACGATGGCGTCCGATGAGCGCACGCTTCTCGTCTCGGGACCGAACACCGGCGGCAAGACCGTGCTGCTCAAGGCGCTCGGCCTCATCTCCATGATGTCGCAGGCGGGCATTCCCGCGCCCGTGGGGGCCGAGAGCCACATCCCGGTGTTCGATGACGTGTTGGCGGACATCGGCGACGAGCAGTCCATCGAGGCCAGTCTTTCCACCTTCTCCGCGCACCTGAAGAACCTCTCGGAGATCCTGCGGCGCGCGACGGCCGATTCCCTCGCGCTGATCGACGAGCTGGGCTCGGGCACCGATCCGCAGGAAGGTGCCGCGCTCGGTTGGGCCATCCTCGAGACCCTCACGGCGCGTGGCACCACCACGCTGGCGTCAACCCACCTGGGCCAGCTCAAGGAGCTCGCGACCCAGGTGCCTGGTGTGGTGAATGCGTCACTGCAATTCGACGCGGTGCAGCTGGCGCCGACCTATCGCCTGATCAAGGGCATCCCGGGCCGGTCGTACGGGATCAGCATCGCGCGGCGACTCGATCTCCCCACGGACGTGGTCTCCCGCGCCGAGGAGCGCATGCCGCAGGGCGAGCGCGACATGGCCGCGCTGATCGAGCGGCTGGAGAAGAAGGAAGCGGAGCTCGAGGTGCGTGAGCGCGACGCCGCCGCGATTCTCGACGACGCCCGCGCGCGGATCGCCACCGTGGCGAAGCGCGAGGCGAACGTGCGCGAGCGCGAGCGCACGGTGGAGAAGCAGAGTCGCCAGGAAGCCCGGAAATACGTGCTCGAGGCGCGCGCGGAGATCGAGCGCACGATCCGCGAGCTGAAGAGGCGTGGTGCCGAGGCAGCGGATTCCGCGATCGAAGAGATGGGGCGCGACGCGCGCCGCAAAGCGGAAGATCTCGCGTCGCGGCAGGCGAACGTGCTCGATCGCCTCGAGCAGGAGGAGCGCTCCGCGGCGCGCCGGCACGCCCGCACGCCCGGTGGCAGCGCGGCTCGGTCGCCCATCACGCTCAACGACGCGGTGGAAGTGGGGACGCTCGGCGGCAAGGTCGGACGCGTGCTCGATCTCCGCGGCAAGGAGGCGGTGGTGGCGGTGGGTTCGATGAAGCTCACGGTTCCGTTGGCGACCCTTCGGCGTACGGAGCAGCCCACGGAACAGGCGGTGAGCTACATTGGCGACGCTCCGGAAGTGCACGTGAGCACGGAGATCAATTTGCTCGGCCTCCGCGCCGATGAGGCGGAGAGTGCCGTGCTCCAGGCGCTCGACAGCGCCATTCGCGCCGACCTCAAGAGCCTGCGGATCATCCACGGCAAGGGAACCGGCGCCCTGCGTCAGGTGGTGGACGAGATGCTGCGGAAGGACACGCGGGTGCGCGAGTTCCAC
>JBJMNM010000559.1:0-2847 GCA_045804305.1 Gemmatimonadaceae bacterium
CGAAAGGTTACCGCGGCCTATCATAGCACGAAGCGACACGGGGAGGAACGTGGCCCCTGCGCGGCGTCCTCCCCGTGGCTATGCTTTCTGCCTTCCCTCAACCCCGGAGCCCGTATGAAGCGCATTCGTCTTCTCGCCGCGGCCGCGCTGGCCCTCCCCGCCGCTCTCGCCGCCCAGCAGCCGGCGGCGGCGACCGCCAACCCGATCACCACCGCCTTCAAGACCTCCGGTGCGCGCTACGCCGGCTGGCTGACGTCCGCCTTCGATTCGATCCCGGCGAGCAAGTACGGCTTCAAGCCGACGCCGGTGCAGCAGAGCGTCGGGTACGTCGCGCAGCATCTCGAGAGCGCGAACTACCAGCTCTGCTCGCGCTTCGGCGGACCAGCGCACGTCATGACCGCGCGCGACTCGCTCGCCGACACGGTCAAGGCCGCGTGGCCGAAGGACACGCTCACCGCTCGACTCAAGGCGTCGTTCGCGTATTGCGACGCGGCGATCGCCAACGTGACCGACGCAAAGCTGACGGACGAGGTGCCGTTCGGTCCGACCGGCGCCGGCCGCACGGCTGCACGGGCGCGCTACGTCCTCACGTACGTGACGGATCTGGTCGATCACTACAGCCAGATCGCCAACTACATGCGGCTGAACGGCATGGTGCCGCCGTCGTCGGCACCGCGGCGGGGGACCTGAGGACCGACGTACCCGCTCGTTCTCACCTCGCAGTAGGCGGAGTCGCGCGAGTCGAGTCCGCGAAACCGAAGAAGCGATCCATCCGCCAGGCGCCATCGGCCTGGCGGATGAGGAGCGCGACGTACCTGCCGAACTCCGTGTGGCGCGCTCCACTGGAATCGCGGTAGGACTGCTCGAACGCTCCGAACTCCGTCGCGTGATCGGACGCGATGCGCCGATTCGCGACGGTCAGTCGGAGATCCTGGTCGCGCAGCGACGCCCAATTGCTCCGCGCCATGGCCGCCAGCTTGGCGGGGCCGCGCACGGTGTTGAACGCCGGCCATTCGAACACCGCCGAGTCGGTGTAGAGCGCCGCATACGCCTGCGGGTCGCGCGTGCGGTACGCGTTGACGAGACGCGCATTCAACGCGTCGATGCCGGCATTCGCGTCACTCGCGCCCGGCGGCGTTCGCGCACACGCGACCACCAGAAGACACGACAGCAGCCTGCGAAGCGTCATCGATACTCCCTTGAGGGATGGTCGCCCTGGAACACCGTGAGCGGCGGCAGCGCCCCACGCTATGCGATCGGCAGCGGGATCGCGAACTGGAAGGCGGCGCCCACTCCCACACGGCTCTTCACCGTGAGCTCGCCACCCATCGCCTGGACGAGTGAGCGGCAGATGGCCAATCCAAGACCGCTGCTCGAGATGCCGCGCCATGAGGCGTTCGGAAAGGGGTCGAAGAGCGTCGCCATGGCGTCCGGCGTGATCCCCGGTCCCGTATCGATCACCGAGAATACCACGCGCTCGGCGGCGCGCGCGGCGAGCCGGATCTTCACGTAGCCCTTCACCGTCACGCGCAGGGCGTTCGACACGAGATTGAGCAGCACGCGGGTGAGAGCGGCAGGATGACCCAGGCGCCGATCGGCGACGGTCGACTCGAGCCGAAGCGGGATCCCTCGCTCCTCCGCCACGGGGCGCACGACGTCGTAGACGGAACCGACGACGGCGGAGAGCGAGAACGGAACTGGCTCCCGTTCGAGGAGCGACAATCGCCCGTCGTGCGCAAGCTCGGTCAGGTCGTTCACGAGCATGCTGAGCTGATAGGTGGCGCCGTAGACGAGCGCCAACTGCCGCCGCTGGAGCGTGGACAGCGCGCGGTCCTGATTCCCCTGCAACGACTCGACGAGATAGAGGATCGACGTGAGCGGCGAGCGGAGATCATGCGCCACTCCCGCGAGCAACGCGAGCGCGTCATCGCGAGGCGCGGTCTGGCCGCGCGACACGACGGTGGTTTGCGAGCGCGCTCGCTTCACTGACGCAGCCTTGGCTCGCGCGCCACGGGGATGTGATGTTTCTCGATCAACCGGTACAACGTGGCGCGGTCGATGCTCGCCATGCGGGCGGCGCGCGTGAGATTGCCACCGGCACGATCGACGAGCCCGCACAGGTAGACGCGTTCGAATTGCGTCATCAACCGCTCCTTGGCGGCGTGGTAGGCTCCGCGCAGGATGTCGGGCAGGAAGCCGTCCGGCAGCTCGCTCAGGAGATCCTCGACACCGACCGGTACCTGCTCCGGCGTGATCGCCTGGCCGGGCTCGGCGAGCACGGCCAGATGCTCCATGGTGTTCTGAAGCTCGCGGACGTTGCCATGCCACCGCAGACGGCGGAGGTAGTCGAGGCTCGCCGTGGTCAGCCGCGGCGCCGGCGTCGGCGTCAGGTGATGACGCGTCCACGCCTCGGCGAGGAAGTGTGTCGCGAGCAACGGGATGTCGTCACGCCGCTCGCGCAGCGGTGGGATCGCGATCGGTACGACGCGGAGCCGGTAGAGGAGGTCCGGGCGGAGGACGCCGTCCTTCACCGCCTGCTGCGGATCGCGGTTGCTCGCCGAGATGAAGCGGACGTCCACGATCGCGTCGGTGCGGTCGCTGCCCACGCGCCGGACGACGCCGTCCTGGAGCACGCGGAGGAGCTTGGCCTGCAGCGCGAGCGGCATCTCCGTCAACTCATCGAGAAACATCGTCCCGCCGTGCGCCGCCTCCAGGAGCCCGCGCTTGTCGCGATCGGCGCCGGTGAACGCGCCCTTCCGGTGACCGAGCATCTCGGACTCGAGCAGCTGCGCGGGAAGGGCGGCGCAGTTGATGGCGACCAGCGGCATCGCCGCACGGTGGCTCTGC
>JBJMNM010000560.1:0-13583 GCA_045804305.1 Gemmatimonadaceae bacterium
CAGGGCCTTGATGTCGTCGGTCGTCATCAGCTCATAGTGGCGGCTGGCCGACTTCGTCTGATTGTGCTCGCCCCATGTTCGGAAACGCCACGGCGGGTCCGCAACAATCAGATCGAACGACAGAAGCGGGAGCGTCGCCATGACGGCGTGCGAGCGGTTCTGCATCACGCCGGCCCCGTGTACGGGAATTGTCGGGCCAGGCGCTCGGCGAGGAGGCCGTTGTCGATCGGCAACTGCATCAAGTCGCGCTCAGGGATCTCGATCACCTGGCGCTTGCGGCGCTCCTGGTCGGGGTCGAGCTTGCCGAAGGCGAGCTGCGGGAGCACGGCGCCAGAGAGCGTGCCGATGTAGACGAGGAGGACGCGCTCAGCCATCGCGCAGCTCGTCGTAGCGGGTATCCGTGTCGACCGGCGCGCGAGCGACGAACGCGAGAAACCCGGCGAGGCAGGCGAGGCCAAGGATTGCAGGGATGGCGATTGCAGCGGGCATGGGGCTCCTCAATGCGTGCGCGTCAGAACGAATTTGTCGGTGAAACCGTCGTACTCAACACGCCAGGGAAGGTCGGCGAGCCAGGGCTCGATGTCGGTGAGTTGCACCGGCTCGCCGTCGTAGGTGAGACCCCGCCGCCACGCCGACACCAGGATGCGTTGCCGCGAAAGCAGCATCGACAGGAGGCGTCGGCGATAGAGCGGGCGAAGCACATGGCGGTTATACGCCCGCGTCCTCGCGAGCGCGGCGGGCCCTCTCCGACTGCGACCGAGCGATCTGCTCGGCCAGGTGCTCGTCGCCGCCGTTGTTGCGGAGCTCTTCGACGAAGCTCCCGCCGTCGTCGCTCTGCTTCTTGCGCGGTCGCTTGGCCGGCGCCGCGTGCACATGGCCGAGGTCTTCGAGCGCCTCGGCAATGCGGTCGTCGGAGGAGGGCGGGTCTGCTGGACGGTCCGCCCCGCCCTCCCCCTCGCCAGCCTGGGCCTCCTCGGGAGCGGCCCCGGCTTGCGTCTCGTGAACCTCGCCCGTCTCCGGGTCGGCGGCGATCGGGTTGCCGGCGGCGTCGGTCGGGTGCGCCTTCTTCTCGTCCTCGCGACGCATGTGCTCGGCCGCGAGCTCCTCCATCGTGAAGGCCCAGCGGTCGCTCGGCCGGAGCGGGTTGCCCGCCATCAGCGTCGCGAGCTCGTCGTCGGAGAGGCTGTCGATCGCCGGCCGCGTCTCGTCGATCGCGTCCTCGATGTCGGCCTGCGGGCCCTGTGCCCTGCGTGCCTTGGCGGCTGAAGCGTAGTGGTGCTCGAAGTACGCCTCATGGTCGGCGAGAACGAGCACGACCGGCTTGCCGCGATGGTCGACCAGGTCGTGCAGGAAGGTGTTGTCGCCATCCGGTTCGACGGGTGTGATGAGCGTGATCTTGATGTGCGCGCCGTCGTCCTCGTTCTTCTTCATCGTGAACGACTTCGCCTTGAAGCTCTGCGCCGCGACGAGCCTCACGACGGCGCCGATCGCGTCCTCGGCCGTGGTGCGGACCTTGTCGCGCCACTGCTCCTGCTCTGCCGTCGTCATGGTCCGCCAGGCCTTGTCGTGGAGGCGAGCCTGCTCGAGCATGGTGCGGGTGAGGTCAGCCGCGAGCTTCGGGGGGACGCGGAACAGCGGCGGCGGTGTTTCACGTGGAACATCGGCCGGCGGCGGCTCGGGGATGCACGCGGCAACGCCGACGTCGTGCGCCTCGCTGAGAGCGGCGAAAACGCGGGCGTCGGTGGCATCGAGGCCGTGCTCGGTCGCGATGGCCCGCAACTGATCCATCTGCTCGGCCGCGCCGGTCGGCGGGGCGGCCCCGTTGCCGTTTGAGCCGGCAGACGGCATATCTTGAGCTTGCGCTTCCATTGGTCGTGCTCCTTTGGCGGGGGGTGGGGTCGGTGGACGCTACAGACGAGGACGGCCCCGGGGATACTCCTCCCTCGGGGCCGTTTCGTTTTCAGACGGCGCTGGGTGACAGCTCCGGGGATGCCGCTGACGGCATTTCGCGGTTGCGCCGGGCGGTCGCGCACAAAGCCAGCCACTCCTCGGCCGTGACGGCGCCGGCGGTGACACGCTCGATGTCGCGAGCATTGTCGAGGCTGACGCGCTCGCGAGCGCCGGAAAACTGGCGGGTCAGGGTCGAGGGGTCGACGCCGATCTGCTCGGCGAGCCAGGCGATGCCACGGCCGCCCAGGTAGGCCTCAAGAGCCTCCTCGGGCGTGCGCTTGGTGGGAGGCAGCGGGGCGCCACGGTCGCCGAGGTCGGCGAGGTCGGCGTAGTCGTCGGCGGGGTCGCTCATAGCGGCGGGATCCTCGAGGAGGGCGCGAAGCACCGGCCAGAATGCCGTTCTGGCACGGTTAGGTCAATGGGAGTGCCGTAGCAGCACGATCGTTGACAGCATCGTGCCGCTGCGGCACGATCCGGGGTGGCGATTTGCGCCACGGAGGCCACCCCTATGCCCGTCATCTACCTCGTCCAGCAGCTCGATGATCGCATCGGAGACCTGTTCAGCGCGGAGACCGGCTACGCCGGCGCTGACAAAGAGACCACCATCAGACACCTGCTCGAGGGGCAGTTCGACCGCTTCCCGATCGACCAGATTCTTGCCGTCGATACCGAGACGCCGTCGCGCTCCTTCAACGCGACCGACGAGATCCTGGCCGCGATTCGGCGCCTGGACGCGCTGAGCAGCGAGCCGATCATTCCACCGCGCCTTGCCGAGTTCATGCACCGCTGGAACGCCGTCACCACGGCGGCGCCGATGAAGCGGCTGCAAGCGATGATGTTCGCCGCGATGGCGAGCGGGGGCGTCGCGTGACGCCGATCATCCTGGTGGCGGTGGCGATCGTCGCCTTCGTCTCCGTCGTGCTCGTGCTCGCCATCGCGATCGGCCAGCAGATGGAGGCGCGCAAGCAGGCCGAGAAGGAGCTCGAGGAGCTCCGCACCCGGCGCGCTCGGCCGCGCATCATCGAAAGTGACATGCGCCGCAACCCCCCCGCCAAAGGAGCCTGACATGCCTGAGATTAAGACACTCGACAGCGCCCTGCGCGCCCGCGCCCGCCGAGAGTGGGACTTGGAAGTCGATCGCGTGCTCGGCCTGAAGAGCGCGGCCTACCAGCTCATCGTCAACCTGCCGGGCTACACCGGCCTGATCGTGCCAGGCGGCGCCCACGACGGGAGCACTACCTTCATGTGGGCGCTGCAACTCATCGCGAGCGCTGCGAAAGATCGGGGCTACGCCGCGGCCGAGGAGCGCGCGATCGACATGCACCTTCGCACGGTCGCGGACCTAAAGGGCCAGGTCGAAGCGCTCGGCGACCTTGAGCGCCCCCGCTACGACGACGACGGCGAACCGATCTTCTGAACCACCCCCCCGCCGGCCAAAGGAGACTGACATGGCACGACTATCGGAAGCCGAGAAGGCAGCGCGCGTAAACGCGGCCGGGCACATCCGCGACATCATCGACGAGAAGCACGGCGCGGTGCGCACCGTGTACCGCTCGCGGATCAACGCGGAGGCTCAGCGCCAGAACGTCGCGAAGCTGCAAATGGAAATAGACGCCCTGAACCACGTGCTGCGGCTGCTCGGCGAAAACGGCGAGGAGTGACCATGCAACTGATCCCCCACGACAGCGACGACCCGGTTCGTGGACCGGGCTCCTACCGGATGACGGCCGCGCGCTACCACGCGGATCCGGCGCCGCAGCCGTCGATGTCGTCTGGCATCGCAAACTGCATCATCGACGACACGCCCGCGCACGCGCGGGTGAAACACCCTCGGCTGTCGCTACTGCCCACCGATGATGACGCGACGCCAGAGCTCCAGGAGAAGTACGGCATTGCCGAGGCGGTCGCCGCCGAACCCGAGGAAGCGCAGCCCGAGCGCGTCAACGTCGGCTCCGTCGCGCACGAAATCCTCCTCGGCCAGGGCGGCGGCTACGACGTCATTTCCGGGTTTAAGGACTGGCGCACGAAGGCGGCAAAGGAGCGCCGGGACGAAGCAATCGAGGCCGGCCTGACGCCGATCCTTGAGCATCAGTACGATCGCGCCGAGAAGGTCGCCGCGAGCGTCCGCCGGCGCGTGCAGCAGATCGACGGGCTCGAGCTCGCCTTCGTGTCCCCGCCCGGGGCCGGCGAGATTGCGAACGTGTGGTTCGACGAGCAATTCGGGTGCTGGTGCCGCTCGCTCCTCGATTGGTGGGGGCCCGAGGCGAATACCCTCATCGACCTAAAAACCACGACGGTCGGGCTCTCCGACGATGCGCTCGACCGCCGCATCGCCGCCGACGGCATCGACACACAGATCGCGCTGCAAGCGCGCGGCGTCACCACGTTCTACCCGCAGCTCGCTGGCGGCCCCAAGCGCCTGCGCTACTACGTGATCTTCGTCGAGCAGGGGCCGCCGTTCGAGGTTCGCGCGCTCCTCCTCAATTCCGAGCAGCGCGAGCGCGGCTGGCGCCGCATGGTGCACGCCGGCGTCCTCTTCGGTCACTGCCTGCGCACCGGCAAGTGGCCGGGCTACCCGCGCCGCGTCACCGAGACGCCGGTCCCCGAGGACTTCACGGGCTGGCCGCTCAAGCGCTGGCTCGAGCGCGAGAAGTTCGATCCGAAGTTCGGCCCGATCGCCGAGCCGCTTCTCCTGGCTCTATCAGGCAACGCACCGCTCCCCGGCCGGGGCGCGATGGATCAGGAAATCCCGCTATGAGCGACGACAACAACATCGTTTTCAAGGATGCAGCGAGGAGTGACGTCTCGCTCGTCATCGCGCTTGCCGGGCCGTCCGGTTCCGGCAAGACGCGCTCCGCTCTCGAACTCGCCCGCGGGCTCGCCGGCGGCGACGACAGCCTGATTGCCGGCCTCGATACCGAGGCCGGGCGGATGCTGCACTTCGCGGCCCCGCCGGGCCAGCCGCAGGGCGTAGGGCAGTTCAAATTCAAGCACGCCGACATCAAGCCGCCGTTCACGCCCGAGCGCTACGCCGATGCGATCGACCAGGCGAACGCCACCGGCCGGTTCAAGGTCATCGTTGTCGACTCGTTCACGCATGAGTGGGAGGGCGAGGGCGGCTGCGCCGACCTTCAGGAGGAGGAGCTGCGGACGCTCGTCGCCGCCGCCGAGGAGCGGGCGAGGAAGTATAACGACCAGTTCAACCTCGCCGCGACGATGGAGAAGCTCGGCATCCCCGCATGGAAGCCGATCAAACGCCGGCACAAGCGCCTCGTGAACCATCACCTGTTGCAGTCCCGCGCGCACGTCATCGTCTGCCTGCGGGCAGAGGAGAAGCTGATCTACGAAAAGCAGAAGGACGCGCGGGGCCGTGAAAAAACGGTGATCCTCCAAACGAAGGACTTGCCCGAAGGCCAGCGCTGGATCCCGATCTGCGAGAAGCGCTTCATGTTTGAAATGACGGCGTCGTTCGTGCTCTCGCCCGAGACGCCAGGCGTGCCCTACGTGCGCAAGCTCCCCGGCGAACTCGCGCATGCGATCCCGCTCGATAAGCAACTGTCGGAAGCCTCCGGGCGGTTACTCGCCGAGTGGGCTCGCGGCGGCGGGCCCGTCCTCACCGAAAGCCAGACGCAAAAGCGCAGCGAGGCACAGATCCGCGAGGCCGTTGTGGCTCGCGCGTTCGATTACGTCAGGACCGGCGGGCCGGTCGCGTTGAACGTGTGGCGCCGCAAGCTGACTCCCGTCCAAGAGAGCTACCTCGCCCCCTTTGAACAGGAGCTCCACGACATCGGAGTTCAGTGGAAGCCAGCCGCTGAACCTACCGACGATTCCTGGGCAGACCAGGAAGCCGAGCGCCGGCATCAGGCGCGCACCACACCCAAGCAAGAGGACATGCAGCTATGAGCCACGCGATCGCTCTCTACGCCTCGAACATCAAGCGGCTTACCGCCGTCCGCATCGACTTCACCGGCGGCGTCGTCCAGATCACGGGCAAGAACGACCAGGGCAAGTCGTCCGTCCTCGACGCGATCATATGGGCACTCGGCGGCAAGGCGCGGATCCAGTTCAAGCCGATTCGCGCCGGCGAAGAGAGCGCCGTGATCCAGTTGAAGGTCGGCAAGTTCCTGGTGACGCGCACCTTCAAGACCGACGAGCAGGGCGATTACACAACGAGCCTCCGCGTCGAAGATGCCGAGACCGGCGCGCGTCACCCGCGGGCGCAGGAAATCCTTGACCGGCTGCTCGCCGGGATCGCCTTCGATCCGCTGGAGTTCGCACGCGCCGAGCCGCGCCGCCGGCTCGAAATGCTCAAGCGCTTCATCCCCAACTTCGACTTTGCGACGCACGAGGCCGAGCGCGCCCGTGACTTCGAGGAGCGCACCGCCATCAACCGTGACGTTAAGAAGATGGAAGCGCAGCTCGCCGGCTTCACCATCACCCAGGAGGTTCCCGAGCCGAAGATCGAGACCCGCAGCCTCGAGGAGCAAATCGAGGCGTCGAGGGTCGAGAACGTCAAGATCCAGGAGCGCATCCAGGCCAGGGCGGCGCTGCGAACGAAGATGGCGACCTGGGAGGAGGCCCGCACGAGAGCGCTTGCCGAAGCGGCCGCGCTGCGCCATCGCGCCGGGGAGATTGAGGCGGCGGCCCAGGTCTACAAGAACCAACTCGACGAGGCCAAGGCGCGCTTCGAGGAGAAGCCCGAAGAGCCGCAACTGATCGACGCCTCGGCGATCGCGGCGCGTCTTGAGGACGCGCGGAACGCCCGTGCCGCCTACGAGAGCTACAAGGCGAAGGTCGAAGCCCGGAATAAGTACGCGGCCGAGCTCGAGGACATGAAGAAGTCCTCGATCGACCTGACGAAGGCGATCGAGGCGCGCGACGAGAGGAAGCGCCAGGCGATCGCGGAAGCGAAGCTGCCCTTCCCGGGCTTGGAGCCAACCGTCGACGACGTACTCCTGAACGGCGTGACGATCGACCAGGCCTCATCGGCGCAGAAGATCCAGGCGGGGACCGCGCTCGCGTTTGCCGGCGAACCGGAGTTGCGGCTGTGCCTGATCCACGACGGATCGCTCCTCGACGAGGACGCGATGCGCGCGCTCGAGGCCGAAGCCAAGGCGCGCGATTTCCAGGTCATCATCGAGCGCGTCAGCCCGAGCGAAGTGGGCTCCGTCGTCGTCATCGAGGACGGGCACGTGAAGGGACAGGAAGCGGCGATGCCGCTCGCCGCACCCCGCCGCGAGCCCGAGGAAATGCCGCCCGCGCGCACGACGCCGACGCGCCCGGCGCCGGCGCCCGCGCAGACGCCCGCCGGCGTGGAGAACCTGTTCGAGGGCGAGCTGTGATGCACTGGCGCCCGACGTTCTCCGCGCCGAAGGACGGCAGCAAGATCATCGCGCTCTACAACGATTTCAGCGGCGTGAAGCTCATGTTTTGGGGAGAGCTCCACCGCGGCGGCCACGCCTGGATCGAAGCCGACTGCACGGATTCAGACGAGGATCTCAAGGGCTTCGCGGGGTGGATACCCGCCCCGGAGAACACCCCTGATTTTGGGCCTGATGGATGACGCCCGAACGATACCGGAGGAAGCGCGCCCGGATACGGGAGTGCCGCTTGTGGCGGGCCATCCGGCTCGCCGTTGAAGCCGACGTCGACGAGGAGGAGCGCAGCCGCCATGCCAACGGACATCGACCTGTTCGGGGAGCGGACCTGGACCGAGAGCCAGGCGCTCAAGAAGAGCTTGCGCAAGCGCTCGACGACACAGCCGCGAGGCTACGCCGCGCAGCCAGGATCGGGGCCGGAAGGTGAGACGTGCGGATCGTGCTGCCATCTGTACCGGAACGTCCGCGCGAAGACGTACCTCAAGTGCGACCTGATGCGTGCTCACTGGACGGGCGGGGCGCGCACAGACATCCGAGCCCGCTCGCCGGCGTGCAGCCGGTGGGAGACGAAGGAGGAAGCCACATGAACCTGCCGTGCGCCGATCTCGAGGCCTGGGACGATGAAGACGAGCGGTGCCCCTACTGCAACGCCAAGCGCGGCGAGCCGTGCGGGCTTGAGGACGAGAATTACGAACCACCCGACCCGCCCGGATGGGAGGGCGGTTTTGCCCCTAACCACTGAGGAGAGACGCAATGCCTGACAGCACCACGATGGCCGTCAACGTCGCGGCGGCGTTCCTGGACGAGACCCAGCGCTCGTCGACCGCGGAGGCGGTGAGGATCTACAACGAGCGCCGGATGCTCGCTGGCCTGCCAGAAGTGTGGAACAGCGACGACGTGTGGGGCTTCGCCCTCATGCTGAACGCGCTCGCACCAATCCGCGTCAACACGGTGCGGGCGCTCGAGAAGCTCCAAGAACGCACGGCACCGATCGAGCCCGGGCACCCCGGCGATCCCGATGGTGGTTCCACGGACGACACCGAGGAGGAACGGGCGCTGCCCGACGCCGACGCCGCCCGGCCGTTCCTCAATCTCGCCGGCCGGCGCTGACCCTGATGACACGGGCGCGGCACGTCTCCGAGAAGGAAGCGCGTGCCGCGCTCGAGGCCGCCCGCAAACGCGAGCAAGAGGAGGAGGCACGTGTCGTCGCCGTGCTCGAGCGGACCTTCGCAACGGAGAAGCGCCGCCGCGTGCTCGCCGACGTCATGCTGCAACGGGCCTACGACCATATGTGGGAACATCGCACAGAGGCGTGCGACGCCATCTGCGACTTCCTGCCGAAGCACCTGGTCACGCCGATGCTCGACGCCTGGCTAGACGATCAATTCGAGGCGGACCCTGCAAAGCGCTCGAGCTGGTACCACGGGAGGCTCTGACACAAGGCGGCCCCGCCGGTGAACTCTCCCGCGGCCTGGCGGGCTCGGAGAGGGATCAATCGGCGGGGCCGGATCTATCCTTGTAGCGCATGGCGGGCTCCGGGTTGGTTGAACGGGCCGCACACGATTTGTAGCCCGCCGCGGGCACAAAAAAAAGGCCCCGCCGAAGCGGGGCCGTAAGTCTTAAACAGAAGGCGTCTGACAGCGGCAAAGCCACCGAGGCCCCACATAGGGGATCGCGCGGCGAGAAGCGAGCTAGACCGGAAGCTGCTTCACGAGAATCGGTGGACAGGTGATCCGCACCGAGCGGAACGGCGGGGCGAGCTCCATCAGCCGCGCCGCCCGGTTCTCACAGGCGATCCGGTTCGACATCGCTCGCTCGAAGGTCTTGCAGCGGTGGTCGGGGCAAATCTCGGCGGTCAGCATCCACGCGACAGCGAAGAGCGCCTCCATTCAGCGCAGCCCGATCACCGCGGCGGCCGCGCCGCCGACAGCGATCGCCGTCGGGGCGACGGCCTTGATGAAGCCGAACGCATCCTTGGCGGCCGAGCGAACGGCCTTCTGGCCGATGAGCGCGTCGCGGAGCTCGATTTGCGTCTCTCGGATGGCGTCAACCGTGGCCTCGATGTGGGTCACTTTGGTTTCTACGCGCGCCATGCGCTCGGGCATCGTTGCCATTGATCTACTCGATTACTTGACCCAGCCGCAGCGCTTCTCGCCGTAGCGGTTATGAATGACGGTTGCTTTCACGCGCTCGGCCGACATGACCGCAATCTCCTTGGCCGAGGGCCGTTGGGGATCGTTGGTCAGGCACCAAACGTCAGGAGCGGCTCCACTCTGACAGCTCGCGACGACGAGCGCCGTCAGGCAGACGAGAGACAGCTTCTTCCACATCCTTGTGCTCCTTCACGGCATCGAGGCCGGCGCGCGCCTGGCGGTCGCGCTCGCGCGATGCGCCGGTCGACCGGCCTTTGTAGTAGAGGGCGATGGCGCTCAGCACGAAGGCGGCGACGCCGCCGGCGGCAGCGAGCACCTTCGGCCCGAGGAGGGCGACGAGCTCGGCGAGCATCAGAACAGCCCGAGCGCGCCGACGAGCGCCGCGACCTTCGAGGCCGCGGTCGCAAGATCCATGTCGCCGGTGATGACGCCGAACACGCCATAGGCGACGGCGGCACCCGCGAGCAGGATCTTGCCGCGGTTCTTGGCGATGAACTCCATCACGATACCTTTCCGAGGAAGAGCGCCCGCAAGAGGCGCATGAAAAAGCCCGCCGAAGCGGGCTGGCAGGGTTCCGGCGCCGGAACATCCGGCGGCGGCGGCGGTGGCGGCGCGACGACGCGCGGCGCATCCTTCGAGCGCAGGAGCGCCTCGATCGCGGCAGGCTGGACGAGCGCGCGGTTGAGCTTGTCGCCGGCGTAGTAGCTCTGCCCGCGCTTGAGCGGCAGATGCGCGCCCTGGACCGCAGCGAGGACCGGGAACGACGCCCACTCCTTCGCGAGGTTCAGGCCGAATCCCTCAACCGACAGCTTGCCGGCCATGAACAGGTCGTAGCCGCGGCGCCGCAACAGGTGATAGCCGAGCCGGTCCTGAAGGTCGGCGTCCATCACCTGTTGGTCGCGAAGCCCGAGCTCCTTCTGCAAGCTCTTGAGCGTGTCGCGCATGAACTGGTAGCGGCCGGCGGCCGAGGACGCCTGCCCGCGCTTGCCGTCGGCGATCCACTCGGCAACGGTGCGCTTCGTGATCGGCCGCGCTTTCAGCGACGCCACGCGCTTCTGAGCATTCGAGTAGACGGTGTCGTAGCCGGCCGGCGCCTCGATCGAGCCGATGAAGTCGAGGAGCTTCGCCGCGAAGGCGGGAACAGTCTTATCCATTGAACAGCACTCCGCTGATGATGATGGCGCCCCACAGGGCGCCGACGATCTTCTCGGCGAGCACGACAGGGCGCCCCAGGCGCCAGGCGAGCTCGTAGGCCGCGACAGTGAGGACGGGGAAAGCCGCCGCCGCCGGGAGAAGCGCTGCGAGCGGCAGCATGTACGAGTGGCGCACGGCGGCTGCGGCGAACGGATTGCCGAAGCCGATCCGCATGCAGATGCGCTCGTGCAGCGGCATCGGCCGTGTCGGGATGACGTGCCCGAGCTGGTACAGGTGGCCCCAGGACGGACCGCGCCAGGCGACGAACGCCGCGACAACCGCGAGCGCGATATGCCAATGGAGCACCGTCGCCGCGAGCGCGCCGATCGCCGCCGTCGCGTAGTAGAGCGGCCGGCCAGGCAGGCGCTTCGTGCGCTGCGGATCAGCCTTGTCGCGCGGCAGCATCCACTCGTAGCGGCCGGCGCCATAGTTGATGATCGCGCAGAGTAAGATGATGATGATGTAGAGGGCGTACACGGCCGCTATTCCCCGCCGAACCCGGCGATCGCGCCACGCTGCGTCACGATAAAGAGACCGATCGTCTGATCGGACACCGTGCCATCCGAGAGCGTCGCCGTCAGAAGGTGCCGGTACGTGCCCGGGAGAACCGCGGCGGACGTCTGCATCGCCGCGGTGACGGCAATCTGGCCGAGGCCCTGGTTTTGCGTCGTCCACGTGATCCCCCCGCCGACCGTCGCGGAAAGGACCGTCGCGAAGGTGTCGAGGTCTTGCAGGAGCCAGGTCGCGCTCGCGCCGGTGCAGTCGATCGGGTTCTCGTCCGCGTCCTGGATCTCGAACGGCATGACCCAGGTTTCGCCGTAGGCGTAATCAAGGTCTTTGGTGTTGCTCATCGTCTACTGCGTCCTATGAGGGTGTGCTTGAGGGGATTGCCGCCGCCGCCCGAGAGCCGCGTGCGGGCGCCCGGGATCTGGCGTGCGGTCGAAAGCCTGATGGCCGCCATGCTGGCGCTGTCGGAGCCACCTTCCCGGGCGCTGAGCGCGCCGGTGATGCCCGGATGGACCGTGCCGGATCCGGCGAAGGTGTCGGCGCCTGCCGCCTCCTGGGCGGCGAGCGTGCCGGCGACGATTGGCTCGCCCGCGATCGAGGCGGTGTCGTTGCCGCTTTCGGTCGCGTTGAGCGTTCCTACCGGGTCGGTGTTGTCCGCAACCGTGCCCGAGGCGGCGAAGGTGTCGGCCCCGCTCTCGGTCGCGGCGAGCGCGCCGGCGGCGACGACTGAACCGGAGACTGACGATGTGTCCTGCCCGCTCTCCTGGGCCGCCAGTGAGCCAGCAACAAGCGCCGCAGCCGCGATCGAGGCCGCGTCGCTCCCCGCCGCCTCCTGCGCGGCCAGCGTTCCCGCGACGGCTACTGTCGCGGTTGCTGCGGCAGTATCCGCCCCTGCCTCCGTCGCAGCGACGGATCCTGAGACGGTTGATGCCGCCGTAACGGCGGCCGTATCGGCGCCGCTCTCAGTCGCGGCGAGTGAGCCGGCGACGATCGGACCGCCGGCGATCGAGGCGGTATCCGCGCCGGCGCCTTCGGTCGCAGCCAGCGTGCCCGAGACAACCGGGCCGCCGGTGATTGAGGCGGTGTCGGCGCCGCTCTCAGTCGCGGCGAGCGAGCCGGCGACAATCGGACCGCCGGCGATCGAAGCGGTGTCCTGGCCGGTCTCGGTCGCGGCCAGCGAGCCCGCGACTTCGACCGCGCCCGCGATCGAGGCCGTGTCGGTGCCGCTCTCGGTCGCCGCCAGCTTGCCGGCGACGATCGCGAGCAGCAAAGACATGGCTGTTGCCCTTTAAGCCGCCCTAGAAGGCGGCGACTTCAACCCATGAAAAGTCGACGTAGACCGACGAACCGGCCGCCGCGCCAAGAAGGACGCGGTTTTCGATGATGATCCCCTCGTTCTGAGCCAGCACGAAAGGGTGCGTGCCGTTCACGTCGTCGAACACGTCGAGCTGGTCGGGCTTGACTTCGCCGGCAGTTGGCACCGCCGCAAGCAGCCACTTCGGGAGCTCGCCGATCGTGGTGCTGTCTTTGGTCAGCGTGCCGCCAGTCATGCCCGCCGCAGCGCCGGCAATGGTCACGCCGCGAATGGCGGCAGCGGCGGTCGCCGCCATGGTCACGCGCTTCTGCGACGCCGCGGGCGTCACCGTGTTGACGGTGTCCACGACCGAGAAGCCCGTGACCTTGAACACGTCCAAGCTGTCTTCGATCGCGGCGGTGTGTGTGCTGGTCTGGAGCCACCTGACGACGAGCCGGGTCGGGATGAGCAAGAGCGAGGCGGACGAGTTGCGTACCTCGAACAAGCGCGAGTTTGCCGCCTGGGTCGCGACGAGCGCGCAGCGGTGGTTCGTGCGATAGTGGCCGCCCGTGCCATGTGGCACCGGCTTTTGCGTGAAGTGCATCGCCGCCGCAGCGGCGGCGCCGACTTCGACGGCCGTGCCCGAGGCACCGGAAAGTTTGAAAGGCATATTAGACTCCTACCCACCTGATGTTGAATGTGCCGGTCACGCACGCATCCTCGCAGACGGCGATGATGTCGAAGCCGACGCCGGGAACTCGGTTGCCGAGTGTGATGGCGACGAGGGCCCGAGCGAGCGCGTGCGCGTCGGCGTCGTTGTCGGCCGTGGCTTCGCCCAGGAAGTAGCCCTCGAGGTCCGTGTCCGCGGCGACGAACGCCTGGCCGGTCACAGTCGTCGTGACCATGTCATCGCCCGTCGCCCCGAAATCGATCGTGGTGACGCCCCGCGTTGCTGCCATGGCTTTAGTTGTGGGTCAGTGACGCGGCGCTGATCGTGACGCTCTGGCCCGACGTGATGCTCGTGTTGTTCAGGTTGACGTCGGCGCCGCTGGTGCTGACCGTGAACGCGGTGATGACGTCGACGTCGGCCGAGGTCGTGATCTTGGC
>JBJMNM010000561.1:0-6320 GCA_045804305.1 Gemmatimonadaceae bacterium
CGTCGACGAAATTGCTCACGGTCCAGATTCGCTCCGGGTCGATGCCCTCCCGCTCGTGCACCGAGCGGGCGACCTGCGGGCTGTTGGCCAGCACGGCGCGCGACATGTGGAACGCGATCCTGTTGCCCGCCTGAAGCCGCCGATTCGGCAGCGAGTGCCACCAGCGCCGGCTTGTGATGAGCACCGGCACCCCCGCCAGGCGCGCCCAGGGCGCCGCGTACACGTTGCTGTACATGTCGTGCGCGTGCACGATCTGCACGCCCTCCCTCCGCAGGTAGCGCACGAACTGCCAACCGGTGGTGACCATGCTCGCACCATACAGGCTGCGGAGTGGCATCTTCACGATCGGCACGCCGATGGCGCGATAGCGTTCGGTGAGCGGACCGTCGCCCGCCAGCGTGACCACGCGCAGGTCGAACCGGGAGCGATCCAGGCGCTCCGCCGTCCGCACGGCATTCAGCTCCGTTCCCCCCAGCCGCATGTTGTCGATCACGAACACGACCTTCACCACCCCCGCAGGCTCATTCATGCGGAGACGTGATGGTTGCGACGGAGCATCGACGACTGCGGAATCGGAGAGAAGCATGTCTGCGCCAGGAGGACCTCTAATACTCACCCGCCGACGGGGGTACACAACAGAAAGGGCGCCAATCTGGCGCCCCTACGGAAATCGCCTTCGGCGGTGATGCTGACCTAGTCTACCATCCACCCTTGCCGAACAACATGACGGGCAGGGTCATGGACATGATCCGGACGTCCTCGTACAGCCCCTGGCGCCGAACGTATTCCAGGTCGTACTGCACCTTGCGACGCACATCGTCCACACACACGTCGTAGGCCTGGTTGACCTGCGCCCACCCCGTGATGCCGGGCTTCACTCGCTGCCGCATCGGATACTCGGGGATGTTCGTCCGCAGATCGGCGAAGATCGTCGGACGCTCCGGCCGAGGGCCGACGATGTTCATGTCGCCGCGCAGCACGTTGAAGAACTGCGGCAGCTCGTCCAGGCGCGTCCGGCGCAGGAGCCGGCCCACCGGCGTGACGCGCGGATCCTGCCTCGTCGCCCAGACGGCCTGCCCGTTCGACTCCGCGTTCTCGTACATCGTGCGGAACTTGTACATCATGAACAGCTTGCCGCCGTGGTCATAGCCCCGACGATCGTGTGACGTCGTCTTCCGGAAGCGCCGATCCACTCCGACTCGCGCGTGGTAGTAGAGGACCGGCCCTCGCGAGGTCAACTTCACGGCCAGCGCGATCAGGAGGTACAACGGCGAAAGGCAAACGAGCGCGACGGAGGCCACGGCAATGTTGAGGGCCCGGCAGAGCACCTCGGATCGCTCACGCGGGAGGACGTCCTCGACGACCCTGTACACGACGGCGACGTCGGCCAGCGGAACGGACTGGATCGGGTGCTCGAGCTCGAGGAGGCGTGGTTCCGTCGTGGTATGGCCGAGAGGCTTGCGCCGCTTGAGGCCGGTCTGACTGCTGTGAATGTCGACAGCGGTGGAGCCTGCTCCGAGCATATTCCGAGCGTCCTCGAGTGATGCATTTGTAAGGCGATCGGCGACAGTCACCGATCGCGGTCGGAGAGGACCAATGCAGTCCGCGTGCCGGCGTCAACGGCTGTTCATAGAGCCGTAACTCCATGCCAATCAACGTCATGCGCGGAAACAAGGAATATTGCAAAGTGACGTGGGTCACTCGATCTGTTGCGGGTGTCCTACACAAAATTGGTGCTGTTGCAACAGCCTGTCCGACTTGCCGACAGGCGGAAAAACAGCGAGGGCGGGATCCTGTCGGATCCCGCCCTGGTCGTGCCCCGAACTCCGCTACTCTCTACGCCCGCGCGACCTGTTGTCCCGGCTCCAGATCGACCGCTTCGTAGCCCGGCACGTAGCCATAGTAAGCATACTCTCCATCGGATGGCGCGGCGTTGAGAACCGTGCCCAGCACGCTGATCGGCAGCTGGTCGACCAGCGTCAGCTTCGCCGCGGCCATGCGGCGTTCTGTTTGGCCGATCCGAAGGACGACGAGCAGGCTGCCCGTCGCCGCGGCGATGGCATAGCCGTCGATCCCCGCCGCGAAGGGCGGCGTGTCGAAGATCACCGCGTCGCACCGCGACCG
This sequence comes from Gemmatimonadaceae bacterium, assembly GCA_045804305.1. Taxonomy (GTDB): domain Bacteria; phylum Gemmatimonadota; class Gemmatimonadetes; order Gemmatimonadales; family Gemmatimonadaceae; genus AG11. The sequence continues at coordinate 2,125 of JBJMNM010000561.1, forward strand.
GAGGCTCGAGACCATCTGGCCAAGCGCCGGCGATGTGAGGAGCTCGGGACTGCGCCGCCGACTGGTGCCGCTCGGTATCACGAAGAGATTCTCGTGACCGGTCTCGTGGATGACCGAATCGAGGTTGGCCTCGCGCGCGAGAAACTCCGTCAGGCCCGCGGCGCGTTTCACTCCGAAGGTCTCGTGAAGGGTGCCCCGTCGCGTATCGCCGTCGACCAGAAGCGTCTTGAACCCCGCCTCGGCGAACGACATCGCGAGGTTGGACGAGATGAATGACTTCCCGTCACCAGGCGAGGGACTGGAGACCGCCAGCGACACGTGGCTGCCCGAGGTGTTCAAGATGTTCATGCGCAGCGTCCGGAATGACTCGACCAATTGGCTAATCTGTTCCGGCGACTGCTTCGCCAGCCCGCCCTTGGGTAGGCGAGGCACGGTGGCGGCGATCGGCAGTCCAAGGTCGTGGCTGGCCTGGTCGGGATAGCGGATGCGCCGATCCATCGTATCCAGCAGGATGGCGAGGCCCAGCGCGAGCGCGAGCCCCCCGCCGATCGCCACGAGCATGATTCGGGGCACGGTGTTCTTCGTCGGCTTGAGCGGCGCGATCGCCGAATCGAGCACGGTCACGTCCGGCTGCGCGCTCGCCTCGGCCAGCTTTGCCTCGGCGTATCGGCTCTTGAGCGTCGTATAGAGGCCCTCCGCCACCAGCACGCCACGTCTCAACCGCATCTCTTCGATCGTGCGCGTGGGAATCGTCTGCAGCTCCTGCGATGCGCCCGCGATGCGCCCCTGGAACTCGGTCTCTCGCGCCTTGAGCTGGGCGAGCAGCTGCCCGGCCAACTGTGGAATGACCTGCGCACGCAGGTTGTCGACCGTGCGCGCCAGGTCCCTCACCGCCGGGTACTCATCGGTATAGATCTGGCGCGCGGCAGTGAGCTCGGCCTGCTTCTGGTAGAGCTGCTTGAATGTCTCGCGGAGCTGCTCGCTCCCCGGACTCGACGCTACCGAAGGAATGAGAAGGATTCCCTCCATCGGCGTCGATCCATTCCTGGCGCTTGCGATCACTCGCTCGAGCGCTACGCGGTCATGATACAGATTGTCGTATTCGATCTTCCGATCGAAGAAGCTCTTGAGCGCCGGATCGCGAGTCATCTCGACACCCGCGGCCACGGGTCCGCCTTCGGCGGGCAAGGTGATGGTGTGCACCCGAAAACCTTCGAGCGCCGCCTCGGCATTCTTGAGGGACGCTTCAGCGAACTGGAGCTGGCCACTCAGAATGTTCGCGAACTCCACCATGTTCCGCTTCTTCAGATCCCCCGCGACCGCGACGTACTCATTGACCCACGTATTGAGGGTCCGAGACGCAAGCTCCGGATCGGAGTCCTGCAGCGTGAGCCAGAGAAAATTGCTCTTCTCCGGCAGTCGCGCATTGAGCCGCTTCATGAGCTCGACCGAGGTCTCGCGCGGCGTCGAGACGGTGAAGGTGACCTCTCGGTCGCCCATCGTCGCGAGCTGCGTGGGGGCGATGCGCCAGCGCAGTCCCAGCGCGCGGCCAATCGAGTCTTTCGCGGTACCCGATTCATTGACCGGCGCCTTGTCGTGGGTGAGGACCCACTGCTGACCCTTCAGTACCTTCAATGTGTACGTGCCGGGGAGAAAGCGGTCGGCGATCGAGAACTCGCGAAAGTACACGGAGTCCGCCGCGCGGTCGGGCTTTACGTACAGCGACAGCTTGCGCACGACTGCATCCGAGATGCGATAGCTGCGCAACAGCTCGACCCACGCCTCCGAGTTGAGTAGCTCGTGCGAGCGAATCGGTCCTGTCTTGTCCGCTAATGGCGTCTCCGACGCGATCCAGATGGTGGCGCGCACTTCGTACTGCGGCTTGGTGAGTCGCGTGGCGACCACGCCGCCCAGCACTGCGAGCACCACCACGGCGGCGAGGAGGTACTTATAGCGTCGGATTGCGGCGAGTGGCCGCTCCAGCGGGGAGCGCGGCGGCGCCAACGTCGGCTCGCCCCCCCAACCGCGCGCCGCGGTGGAGCGAGGGGGCAAAGCCGGAACCAACTGCGTGGACGCTGCCTCAGGCATACACTCGAACCTCATCGAGAACGAACCGACAATGGACGCTGCACTTTTGCACTGCAACCAACCGATCGACGCCTAGTGGAACCGCACCAGCGCGATCACCAATCCCAGCACCGTTACCCCTACCTGCAGAATGCTCGGCCAATTGACGTTGCGCTCCTCGGCCACGTACACCTCGTCACCCGCCCTCAGATGCAACCGATCCAGCGATAGCCCGTCACTCAACGCCGTTCGCGTATCCTGCGGAGACCAGATGGTCGAGCCCGCCCGCCGAATCTCCATCTTGCCGATATCCGCGTTGGGCGCCGGCCCACCCGCTTTCATGATCACATCGCTCAGCAGTACGTCCGCCGACGTGTAGTAGTATCCCGGCGAACGCACGGCGCCGAGCACTGCCAGGCGCAGCAGCGGCGTGGCCTGCGCGCTGGAGTCGCGCAGGTATTTCGCGAGATGACTCGAGAGCCGCGTGTTCAGCTCCGACCGCAGCACGCCTTCCAGAGGAAGGTCGGTCATCTTCGGCAGCGGCAGCATCTTGCCGGCGCGCACCGTGATCGTATCGCTGAACGTCACGGTACCCAATAGTTTGACGACGATGCGGTCGCCATCCTGAAAGTCGCCCTTCTGCAGCCTGCTCCTCAACAGCCACGCCTCGGAGGTGCGATGTTGTGCCTCCGCGTTCGCCGCCTGGACTTCCAGTGCTGCACGATCCTCGAGGTCCTTGGCCACGGCCGAGCCCGCAGGCCGAACGATCTGGGCGCTAGCGAGCTGAGCGAGCCCGGCAGCGCAGGCAAGCGCGGCCAGGACCCCACAGCGTCGATTTCTGCTATCCATCATGTAATCCTGTCTTGCGATTGGGCGCCGCGCGAGAGGTGAGCGGCCATTACGCGCGACTGCCGCGCAATCCGACGCACTACCTAAGCACAGCGCATGCTACGGAGGGACGAGTATACACCTTCACGTTACCCCCGACCAGAACGAGACTTAGCGCGTTTGCAAGCCATGCGCCGGCCCGGTCTCGCCCGCCAGGTGGCGTGGACGCCACGCTCGTGTTGCGCTCGCGCAACACTTAGGCCCTCCATGCCAGCCCAGTCCGCCGTATCTGCGCTGCGGTACGCTTGTTCGCTGCTTTGCCGGGTCGTATGGTTGGCCACGCGTCTTGCATCCCAGAGGATCCTTCGACCGCGCGACACGCGCGTCCGACCTTCCCAACGACCAGTCGTGAAGCCCTTCTACCCATTCGCCCGGCGTTCGCCCGGCCGTCGTATTCTTGTGCTCGCCGTGCTCGGCTGGTGCGCCGCCTGCGGCGGTGACCATCCAGGTCCCACGCAAACCGTCGACGTGGCATCCATTGCCATCGACCAGGCGTCCTTCAACCTGGAGCGCGGCTACCACCAGAGCCTGACGGCCACCGTCAAGGACAAATCGGGCGCCACGCTCAGCATCCCGGTGGTCTGGCGAAGCTCGAACGAAGCGATCGCGGTGTTCGACGCCGCGGGCCGCGTCACCGCCGTCGACACCGGCACCACGATCATCACCGCCTCGACGATCGGCGTCATTTCTGCGCCGATCGGGATCAGGGTCGTGTGGCAGGGTGCCGCCAAGGTCGTTGCCTACCAGTTCACGCCGCCGAATGCCGCGACGCCCCGCGTCACGGTCCCCGATTCCATTCGCGTGCAAGTCAGCGACCGCAACGGCAATCCGGTCCAGAATGCGCGCGTGAGGTTCAGCTCCTCGGCCGGCGGCGGGACGGTCGCCCCCGCGGCGGTAGTCACAACCAACCACAGTGGAGTCGCTGCGTCACAGTGGACGCTCGGACCGGCCTACGGCGCCAATACCGTCACCGCCGCCGTGCTGTCCGACGACGACACGCCCCTCGCCTTCGTCGACGCCACCGGAGCCTCCTTCACGATCACCACCTTCCGCTCGATCCTCGCCGTGGACGGCGACAACCAGACCGGGCAGATCCTGTCTCCGCTCTCGGTGGCCCCTTCGGTGCGCGTCGTCGACGCCGCGGACAGACCGCGCGCCGGTGTGCCCGTGACTTTCATACCGGCGGCAGGCGGGCGTGTCGCTGCCGCCACGGTCTCCACAGGAGCCGACGGTGTCGCGTC
>JBJMNM010000562.1:0-6070 GCA_045804305.1 Gemmatimonadaceae bacterium
GTTGAATCCAGCTTCATGACACAGCGACAGGAACAGTGACGCGCGATCGTGGAGGCGCGCCACCCTTTCCGGCTCCCTCTCCAGCTTGTGCAGCGCCGCCAGCGCTGCCGCCGCATTACCGGGTGTCATGCCGACACTGAAGACAAAGCCAGGCGAGGTGTACTTGAGGTATTCCACGAGCGCAGAGCTGCCGGCGATGTAGCCGCCGCAGCTCGCGAGCGATTTGCTCAACGTCCCCATCCAGATGTCGACGCGACGCGGATCGACCCCTGCATGCTCGGCGATGCCCCGCCCATGGTCGCCGAGCACGCCGAGCGAGTGTGCTTCGTCGACCATGAGCATGGCGTGATGGCGCGACTTCACCTCGACGAACCGCGCCAGGTCGGGAATGTCGCCGTCCGCGCTGTAGACACCTTCGATCACGATTAGCGCGCGGCGGTGTTGAGCGCGCACCCGGCCGAGCATCCCGTCGAGCGCGGCCCAGTCGTTATGCGGGAACACCAGGCGTCGCGCGCCGGAGAATTCGGCGCCCTGCATCGCGCTGTTGTGCACGAGTGCGTCACACAGCACCACGTCCTCGGGGCCGAGCAGGTGCGAGATCGTGGACACGTTGGCCGGCACGCCGCCGATGTACACGATGGCCTCGTCCACTCCGATGAATCGCGCGATCTCGCGCTCGAGCTCGCGGTGCACCGGACGCTCGCCGGACACCACGCGGCTCGCCGAGACCGAGCTGCCCCAGGTTGCCACCGCCTCCTGCGCCGCGCGCGTCACGTCCGCGTCGCCGGACAGGCCGAGATAGTTGTAGTTCGCGAAGTTGATGAGCCGGCGTCCGTCGATCGTCGCCGAGCTCCCGGTGATCCCTTCGTGGACGTGAAAGAAGGGGCTCGCGATCCCGTGATCGGAGAGCGCATCCAGCCGTGCCCGGAGCGACCGGTATTCCGTCCACTGCGACACGTCGGTGCTGTCGGCGCTCGGCGGTCCGTAGACGGCGCGCTCGAGCACGCGCGGGCTCGACGCCGGCGTACCGCGTGCGTCGAGCGAGGCGAGGTGGCGCGCGAGCGAGCCGATGTCGGGCTGCTCCCAGAGCTGGGCCGGATCGATGCGGCGGCCGAACCGCCCCTCGAGCGCGACCATGAGGCGCGTCGCCGCGAGCGAATCGAGCCCGAGATCCCGCAGCTTGGTCCGGGGATCCAGACGCGCCGGATCCACCTGGATCTCTTCGCGCACCCAGTCGATCACGAACGCGGTGATCGCGTCCTTCGCCGGCACCACGTCGCTGCCGCGGCTCCGCCAGCGGCCCACGATTTCGAGAGCACCACCGACATACGCCGCGCGGCAGGCGCGGCGCTGGATCTTGCCGCTCGACGTGCGTGGGATGGTGTTCTGACGAATCAGCACGATCTCGTCGGGCACGATGCCGATGGTGCCCGCGAGCTCGGTGCGAATCGCCTGAAAGAGAGCGCTGTCGGCGTCGGGCTTGTGCTGCCGGGCGACCTCGGCCACCAGCACGAGTCGCTCCCGCCCTCCCCCTCCCGCTGCTCCCTCGCCCGCCACGCTGAACGCGGCGGTGAATCCCGCCCGGAGGCTCGGATGACTGCGCTCGGCGGCGACCTCGAGGTCGTGCGGATAGTAGTTGCGTCCCTCGAGGATGACGAGGTCCTTCAGCCGCCCGGTGACGACGAGCTGGCCCTCGCGCAGCACGCCGAGATCGCCCGTCCGCAGGAATGGCTGGGTGAACCCCGCCAGGCGCGCCTGGAAGGTGGCGGCGCTCGCTTCGGAGCGGCCCCAATATCCCGCCGCGACGCTCGCACCCGCGACCCAGATCTCCCCCACCTGGCCGTCGTGACAGGCCGCGCCGGTGTCGGGATCGACGATCGCCACGATCTGTTCCGTCACGGGCTCGCCGCTCGCGACGAGCGCAATCGTGCTCGAGCCCTGCTCGTCAGTCTCCCGCAGCTCGCCCGATTCCAGGCTCCGCCGATCCGCGAGCACGACGTGCGGCGCCTGTTGCGCCGGCCCGCCAGAGACGAGCAGCGTTCCCTCGGCGAGCCCGTAGCATGGCAGGATCACATCGCGCCGCAGACCGCTGCGCGCGAACGCCTCGTGGAACCGCGTGATCGTGTCGGCCCGGATCGGCTCCGCGCCGTTGAACGACGTGCGCCACGCCGACAGGTCGAGCGTGTCGCGCTCGGCGTCCGTGATGCGCTCCACGCAGAGGTCGTACGCGAAGTTCGGCGCGCCGCTCGTCGTGGCGCGGTAGCGCGACATCGCCTCGAGCCAGCGCAGCGGCCGCTGCAGGAAGGTGGCCGGCGCCATCAGCGCCGCCGACAGCCCCGCGTAGATCGGCTGGAGCAACCCGCCGATCAGTCCCATGTCGTGGAATGGCGGGAGCCAGAACACGCCGTTGTCGTCCGGGCGATGCGCGGACACGCGGTGAATGACGGCGGAGTTGTGCAGCAGGTTGGAGTGCGCGAGCATCACGCCGCGCGGGTCGCCCGTGGAGCCGGAGGTGTATTGGAGCATCGCGAGCGACGCGGAAGTCACCGACGGCGCACGCCAGGTCGCGGCATCGCCGCCGGCGAGTCGCGCGGCCTCCAGCCACGTGAGGCCGGCGAGCTCCGGTGTGAGCGCGAGCCATCCGTCGAGGCGCGCCATGAATGCCTCGGACACGAGCGCGACGCGGGCGCCGCAATCGGCGACGATCCTGGCCACGCGCGGATCCGCACGCCGCGGATTGGGCGGATACGCCGGCACGGCCACGGCGCCCGCGTAGAGGCAGCCGAAGAAGGCCGCGACATACTCGAGCCCCGGGGGCACGAGCAGCACGACCCGATCGCCGGGCACGACGTGCTCCGCGAGGTGCGCCGCGATCGCGCGGGCGCGGCGCTGGAGCATGGCGAAGGTGAGGGCGCCGTCCTCGCGCCCGTCGCTGTTGATGAACCGGAACACGACGTGGGCGGCCTGACGCTCGGCGCGATACTCGAGCAGGTCCACGAGCGTCTGAACCTTCGCGACGCGCGCATCATCGGGCAGCAGCTGACTTTCGCTCACGCCTTTCGTTCCTCGCCGAGGCCTTCGGTAGCGGCGGGCTTCGGGGGGCGAAGCCAGCCGGCATTGACGTACCAAAGATAGGCCTCCTGCACGCCGCGCTGCAGTGGCATCGCCGGTCGCCAGCCAAGCTCCTCGCGCGCACGTGACGCATCGCACAACCACCACCGCGAGCGCGCGAGCGCCGCCTTGTTCTTGTTCAACAACGAGACGCGCCCGGTGATCGTGCTGAGCACGTCGCTCGCGCGCGCCGCGATGCGCAGCGCGGTGAGCGGAACCTGCACCTGGATCGGCGTGGCGCTGGCGGCCTGTGCCACCTCGTCGTAGAGCCGTCGCCACGTCACGGGCGTGTCGCCCACGAAGTAGATCCTGCCGGGCGCCGCCGGATGCTCGGCGGCGAGCAGGAGCGCCTGCACGAGATCCGCGACGTACACCAGGGTGAAGCTGTGGTCCCGGGGCGCCGCATGCAGCGCGACGCGACTGCTCGCCTGCCGAAACACCTTCAGGAAATCCTTGTCGCGAGGGCCATAGACGGCGGACGGGCGCACGATGGTGATGGGCAGCGTGTCCCGATAGCGCGCGACCGCCTGCTCCGCCTGGAGCTTGCTCCGGCCGTAGTTCTCCACCGGCACGGGCCGGTCGGTCTCGCGCACCGGGGCGTCGGGTGAGGTGGCCGGGCCGGCGGCCGCCTGTGACGATACGAGCACGACGCGCGGCGGCACGCCACTCCGCGCGGCGAGCGCGGCGAGCACGTTGGCCGTGGGAAACACGTTGCCGGCGCGGAACTGCGCGAGCGTGCGACCTTTCGTGACGCCGGCGAGATGGAAGACGTGCGTCGCGCCCTCCCAGATCCGGGACTCGCGCACGGAGCGGTCGTCGAGGAGGTCCGCTTCCCAGTAGCCAAGTCGCTCGTCGCGAAGCGCGGCGGGCGTCTCGGGACGCACGAGGGCCCGCACCGTCGCGCCGCGCGCCAGCAGCGCGTCGACGAGATGCGAGCCGATGAAGCCGGTGGACCCGGTGACGACGGCGATCATCGGCGTAATGTCGCCTGACGATGCGCGTCCGCCTAGTGGGGAGCGTCCGCCGGCGTGATTCTTGGAAACTGGCCGGGCGCAGCATAGCTTACCCGCTACGCGTCGCCGCGAGGCGGCGTGGCGTGCCGGGCCCTTAGCTCAGGTGGTTAGAGCAGCGGACTCATAATCCGACGCGCGCTGGTTCGAATCCAGCAGGGCCCACCTCAACGAGTGCAGCTGTGTCCCAGGTTTCCATTACCGTCGACTTCGAGCCCGACTGTCCGCCGTATCTGAGCTCGACGTTCCGCGGCATCGAGGAAGGCGCGCCGGCGCTGCTGGCGCTGTTCGCCGAGCTTGGAGTCCGCGCGACGTACTTCACCACGGGCGACGTCGCGGCGCGCTATCCCGCCGCCGTGCACGCGCTCCTGCGCGATGGGCACGAGCTCGGCTGCCACGGCGTGACGCACACCGCGTTCGATGCGCTCGACGAAGCGGGCGCGCGGTGGGAGATCGAGGAGTCGGTGCGCCTGCTCCGCACCTTCGCGCCGGTCTCGTCGTTTCGCGCACCATACCTGCGGTTTCCCGAGCCGTACGTGCGTCTGCTCGAGGACGCCGGCTTTTCGCTCGACAGCTCGCTCGCCAGGTACAAGCGCTCGTACCACGCGCCTCGGTTGCCAACGACGCTCACCCGCATCCCGGCGTCGATGACGTCGTCGGTCCTCCGGCTGCCGAGATGGATTCGCGACCCGTGGCTCGGCGCCCTGCGCGATCCCGTCGTCCTGTTCGTGCACCCGTGGGAGTTCGTCGATCTCACGCGCGAGAATCTTCGCTACGACTGCCGCTTTCGCACCGGCGACGTCGCGCTGCGCTGTCTCCGGGACGTGATCGAGATGTTCCAGCGGCGAGGCTCGACCTTCGTGCCCATGCGCGAGCTCGCCGAGGGGCTCGCGCGGGAGTCGCGCGCGGCGTGAGCGTGGCGCGCGCGCGCGGCATCGCGCGACTCGTCGCGCTGCTGGTCCTCGCCACGCTGTTGGGGCTCGCGGCGCGCCGTCTCGACATCACGCGCGTGATCGAGGAGCTGTCCCGGGTGCGTCCCGTCTGGATCGCGCTGGCGCTCGTCGGCTATTTCGCGATTCTGCCTCTGTGGGCGCTCCAGTGGTCGTTGCTTGCGGCCGCCGGTCCTCGTGCGCGACCAGCCATCCGGCGCATGCTCGGTGTCGTGGCGATGACGTCGTCGGTGTTGAACACGACCCCGCTTCTCGTCGGTGAAGCGGCAGGCATCTACTTCCTCGTCACCTGCGCGGCGCTCGAGCGTGGCGCGGCGCTCTCGGTGCTGGCAATGGACCAGCTGCTCGTGGGCATCGCGAAGGTGTGCGTGCTGCTCGCGGCCGCATGGACCAACGAGCTCCCCGTCTGGATGGAGCGCGGCCGCATGGCGCTCGCAATCGGGGTCGGCGTGCTGCTGCTCGGACTCCTCGCCATCGCGTGGCGCTCGCAGTCCCTGTCGCGGCTCGCCGCCACGGTCCTGCCGGCGCGTCTCGCCCGACTCGTCGACACGTGCGGAGCGGCCCTCTCTCCCCTGCGCTCACCGAGGCGCGGCGGGGGTGCGCTGCTGCTCGCGCTCGCGAAGAAAAGCGCCGAGCTTCTCGCCATCGTGTGCCTTCAGCATGCGTTCGGCCTCGCGCTGCCCCTCTCGAGCGCATTGCTGGTGCTCGCCGCGCTGAATCTCGCGACCCTCCTTCCCATCGTTCCGGGCAACGTAGGAGTCTACGAGGCGGCGGTCGTGCTGGCCTATGGGCGCGTCGGCGTGAGCCCGGAACGTGCGTTGGGCATCGCCGTGGTCCAACACGCCTGCTATTTCGCGGCGCTCGCGCTCCCGGGCTATCGGTGGCTGGCGCGCGAGGCCGTGTCGCGAAGCGCCGCGGCCACGCCATAGTAGCTCTCGTGCATGGCGACCACCTCGTCCCAATCATAAGGCGGGGCTGACGCCGCGTTGTGCGCGGCGA
>JBJMNM010000563.1:0-2237 GCA_045804305.1 Gemmatimonadaceae bacterium
CCGATCGAGATCTGGATCGCCGACTACGTGCTCATGGAGTATGGCACCGGCGCGATCATGGCCGTGCCCGGCCACGACGAGCGGGATCACGAGTTCGCGCTCCAGTATGGATTGCCGATCGTGCAGGTCGTCGGGTCGGCCGCGGGGCCGGTGGACGTCTCCGCCGCTGCATACACGGAGACCGAGAACTGCCGGCTGGTGGGCTCGGGCCGCTTTACGGGAATGAGCGTTGCCGAGGGCACGGCGGCGATCGTCGCCGAGCTGTCGGCGAAGCACGCGGCCGTCCCGGTGGTGAATTATCGCCTGCACGACTGGTGCATCTCGCGCCAGCGCTACTGGGGCCCGCCCATTCCGATCGTGTACTGCGACACATGCGGCGTGGTGCCGGTGCCGGAGTCGCAGCTACCCGTGCTGCTGCCGTTGATCGACGACTTTCGTCCCGACGACTCCGGCGTGAGCCCGCTCGCGCGCCACGACGAGTGGTATCACACCGCCTGCCCGCAGTGCGGCGGGACGGCGCGGCGCGAGACCGACGTGAGCGACACCTTTCTGGACAGCGCGTGGTATTTCCTGCGCTATCCGAGCACCGACTTCGACGACGTGCCGTTCGACGCGGGCCTCACGAAGAGGTGGCTGCCCGTGCACAGCTACATCGGCGGTAACGAGCACGCCGTGCTGCACCTGCTGTACTCGCGCTTCGTCACGATGGTGCTCCATGACGCGGGCCTCATCGACTTCGAGGAGCCGTTCACCCGGTTCCGCGCCCACGGCCTCATCGTGCGCGAAGGCGCCAAGATGTCCAAGAGCAAGGGCAACGTGGTGAACCCCGACGAGTACATCGATACGTGGGGCGCCGACGCCTTCCGCACGTACCTGATGTTCCTCGGCCCGTACGAGGAAGGGGGCGATTTCCGCGACAAGGGCATCTCCGGCGTGAAGCGCTTCCTCGATCGCCTGTGGAAGTCGGTGCACGATGCGGAGCATGGCGCGGCCGCCGATCCGGAGGTCCAGCGCAAGCTGCATCAGACGATCAAGAAGGTGGGCGAGGACATCGCGCGCCTGAGCTACAACACGGCCATCGCGGCGATGATGGAGTACATGAACACCATGCGCGCCGGCGAGCGCACGCCGCGCGGGGAAGAGGTGCGCCCGCTCGTGCAGCTCGTGAGCCCGTTCGCGCCGCACATCGCCGAGGAGCTGTGGTCGGTACTCGGCGGTTCGACCAGCGTGTTCGAGAATGGATGGCCGAGCTACGATCCGGCGCTGGTGGTCGAGGACCGGATCACGATGGCCGTGCAGGTCGGCGGCAAGACGCGCGGCACGATCTCGGTGCCCAAGACCGCCACCCAGGACGACGCGCTGGCCGCCGCGCTGGCGGATGCGAACATCGCGAAGTTCGTGACGGGGACGCCCAAGCGGATCATCTTCGTGCCGGGGAGGCTGATCAACCTTATCGTATGAGCTCGTCCTAGAACCGTACGCCGATCGTGAGCGGCAGCGTGATCACCGGCCGGCCGTCGGCGAGCATCAGATGCAGCCGCGCTTCACCGGTCGCGGAGAACCCCGTGAGGGGGATCTCCACGCCGGCACCCCCGTTGAATCCCGGGCGCGTGCCGTATCCGCTATTCCCGGAGTAGATCGCGATGCCGCCGGTGAGAAACGTGTTCGCCGGCGTTGCTTGCATCTTGTACACGATCGTGGAGCCGAGCGAAAAGAGATTGACGTTGTCGCCCGACGTGCGGCCCGACTTGAGCGAGAAGCGCTGGAAGAGCAGCTCGCCGCGCAGCGCGTACGGCTGTCCCGTCACGCCGTACTCCACGAGTCCACCGAGCAGGTAGCCGGCCGCATGATCGTCGGCGATGCGCCCGATGGGGATCGCTACGCCGGCCGTGCCGCCATACACCGGAGTGTAGAGGTTGCCCACGGGTGCCGTGCTGCCGGGGCCGGATGTCTGTGCGGCCGACGGCGCCGCGAGCGCGCACACGAACGCGAGCGCCGAGAGAGAGATGTGAAGTCGCATTGAGCCAAGACTAGTCAGCGTCACGATCACGAGCAACGACGCGCATCACAACAACCGACCCACCCACTCGCCCACGTAGTAGCCCACGACCGCCACGCCGAGCCCGACGACGAACATGTCCAGGCCGGAGCGGAACACGCTGCGGCCCGTGAACACGGAGCGCGCCGCGCCCACGAGCCAGTGCGACAACATCGCGATCGCGAACGCGACGATCGCC
>JBJMNM010000564.1:0-4872 GCA_045804305.1 Gemmatimonadaceae bacterium
GCGTCGTTCGTGCGGAACTGGTCGCGCTTCCACGAGCACACTCGCGGCCCCAAGCAGCACGACGGGCACACCGTCACGCCGGAGGTGCTGCGGCGCCACGCCGCGCGCGAGCTGGCGGTGCACGCGCACGGCAGCACGCACGCCGACGACAAGAGCCGCGCGCTCGAGCTCCGCGCCAAGCCGCTTGCGCGCGACCGGCGCAAGCGCACACCCGTGGAGCTGCCGGAGAGCGTGGTCGACCTCTACCGCATGAGCGCCGCGGTGCTCGCCATCCACGAGGACAAGAGCGCATCGGGCGCGATGATCGCGAGCCTGTCCATACCCTGGGGCCACAGCAAGGGCGACCACGAGCTGGGAGGCTATCATCTGGTGTGGCCGCGCGACCTCGTGAACAGCGCGGGTGCGCTCATCGCCCTCGGCCACGACGTGCTGGCGCGTCGTACGCTGCGCTATCTCCTGAGCACGCAGGAGGCGGACGGGCGCTGGGCGCAGAATCTCTGGCTCGACGGCACGGCGTACTGGAGCGGCGTGCAGATGGACGAGATCGCGTTCCCGATCGTGTTCGCCGAGATGCTGCGCCGCGAAGGGCAGCTGGAGGACATCGATCCGTGGCCGATGATCCGCCGCGCCGCTGGATTCCTGCTGCGCACCGGACCCATCACGGGACAGGACCGCTGGGAAGAAAACGGCGGATATTCGCCGTTCAGCATCGCGGTGCAGGTCGCGGCGCTGCTCATCGCCGCGGAGTTCGCCGATCGCGCCGGCGAGGACGACGTGGCCGGCGTGCTACGACACACCGCCGACGCGTGGAACGACGCGATCGACCGCTGGACGTACGTGACCGGGACGCCCACGGCGCACGAGGTCGGCGTGGAGGGCTACTACGTCCGCATCGCGCCCCCCGACGTACGCGACGCGCAGCCGGCGAGCCGGGGGATGGTACCGATCAGGAACCGTCCGCCCGGCGAGAACGAGGCGCGCTACGACGAGCTCGTGAGCGTGGACGCGCTCGCGCTCGTGCGCTTCGGCCTGCGCGATCCGCACGACCCGCGCATCGTGAACACGCTGAAGGTGATCGACGCCAGGCTGCGCGTGCTCACCGAGACGGGTCCGGCGTGGTACCGCTACAATCGCGATGGCTACGGGGAGAAGGCCAACGGCGAGCCGTTCGACACAGTCGGGATCGGACGTCCCTGGCCTCTGCTCGCCGGCGAGCGCGCGCACTACGAGCTCGCCGCCGGTCGTCCCCAGGTGGCTGTGCAACTGCTCGGCGTGATGCGCGCGCAGGCCAGCGACGGCGGCATGCTGCCCGAGCAGGTGTGGGACGGCCCCGACATTCCGGCGCTCGAGCTGTGGAACGGCCGCGCGACCGGCGGCGCCATGCCACTCGTGTGGGCGCACGCGGAGTACGCCAAGCTCGTGCGCTCGCTGTACGACGGGCGCGTGTTCGACATGCCGCAGGCGCCGTACGAGCGGTACGTGCGCCGCCGCCATGCCTGTGCCGCCGCGCTCTGGGCACCGCACAGCCGGGTGCGACTGCTCGGCGAAGGCTGCCTGCTGCGCGTGCAGACGCCGGGCCCGGCGCGCGTCCTCTGGACGGTGGACGGCAGAAGCGGGGAACACGACGTGACGAGCCGAGACACCACGCTCGGGCTCTGGATCGCGGACCTGGATACGACGCGTCTCCCGGCCGGGTCGGTCATCCGCTTCGCCATTCGCGAGGACGGCACGGCGATCGACGGGGGCCACGCCATCACGGTGGTGGAGCGCGGTGTCGAGCGCCTGACTGGCCGCCGTGAGCGAACGGGGGCGTCTACCCCCACCGCCGGGGGCTGAGGAGCGGGAATCCCCTTTCTGATTCATGGCGTGACCGGGCATCTGGCGCACGGCAAACAGATGTAGTAATGTCTTGCCGCCCGAAGGCGCGGAGCCGCTCCGTCGCCGCGGACACGAGCCCGATAGTCGAGAGTATCCAGCACGGTCTGCACGACCGCCGCGATGCTGTGGCGTGAACGATTGCGTCCATCCAGGGGGATGGACGCCTTTCCCATTGCCCGGAGTGGAGATCTTGATGTCGCCCTTCTCCCACGCAGTTCGTCGCTCTGCCGCAGCATCGCTCACCCTTGCCGCGCTCACCCTGGCCGGTTGCTCGGAGACCACCAGCAATCCGGTCGCACCCGATCCGCTCTCGGCGTCCGACGCAGCGCTCCTGAGCTCCTCGAACAACGACGTCGCGCACGGCCACGTGATGTACACGCGCGGACAGCTCGAGCGTCTGAACGCCGCGTCCTCCAGGACGGGCGGCGGCACCGGCATCTTCTATCACGGTGGACCCGTGCTCCAGGCGGCGACCAACGTGGCGTCCGTGTACTGGGCGAGCGCTCCGATCTACAACAATGGCCCCGCCGCAGGCACGTCCGGCGCCGGCTCGGCAGACGGCTCGCTGATTGGTACCTTCCTGCGCTCGATCGGCGGCTCGCCCTACTACGGCATCAACAGCTCGTACACCGACGGCGCTGGCAGGGCGATCAACAACATCGTGAACTACACGCAGTACTGGGCGAACAACACCAACGCGCCGAGCGGCACGGCGAGCGTGAGCGACGCCCAGATGATCGCCATGCTCCAGTCGGGGTTCAACAGCGGCGCTCTCACGTACGATGCGAGCACGCTGTACGCGATCTTCACGGCTGGCGCCGTGAACCTCGGCGGCGGGTTCGGCACCCAGTACTGCGCGTACCACACGCATGGCACGGTGACCATCGGCGGCGTGGCCAGGACGGTGCTGTATGCCGCGATGCCGTACAACAACGCCTACCCGAATGCCTGCACGTCCGGCCTCAAGGCGGCCAACGGCACGCTGGACCCGGGCGCGGACTACGAAGTGAACACGCTCGTGCACGAAGTCGAAGAGACCACCACGGACATGATGGGCAACGCGTGGTTCGATCGCCGCGGCTACGAGAACGCCGACAAGTGTGCCTGGACGTGGGGCACGACGTTCACGACGGCCGCCGGCGGCACGGCCAACATCACCGTCGGTGGCGTGAGCTTCCTCGTGCAGCAGAACTGGAAGAACACCGGTTCCGGCGGCTGCGCGCTGCACCTCTGATTGTGCCACCGGGCTGACTGATGATGCAGCGGGGCCTCGACGTTCGTGGTGGCCCCGCTGTTGCATCAGCCGCCTGCATGTCTCTCTCTCACTCGGCGTGCCTCGCCGCGGCCGCCATCGTGCTCGGGGCGCTCGGTTCAGCCGCGCAGCACCGCGCCGGTCCGACGCGCAGCAGGCACTGCGATCCTGTCGCCTCCACATCGTTCAGCTTCGGGCTTACCGGCGGTAATCTCAGGCCGACCGGTTGGCACATTACGTCGAGCGGTATCGTGAGCCCGGTTGGAGACAGTGGAGACACGCCATCCTCACGACGCACCGTGTCCAAGCAGACGCTCCGCGCGCTTGCGCGCCGTGCGTGGCATGGCGGCTTCACGCGCCTGCCCACCGCGCCCACGCATCCGACGCGCAATCCCGATGCGGCGCGCCAGTACATCGAGATCCACTCGGCGTGCGGTGCGAAGCATGTGGAGTACGCAGACGGCGACGCGGCGCCCGCGTTTCGTGAGCTCTACACGAGGCTCGAGGCCCTCACTCGGCCGCGATGACAGTCGGCGGGGGCAGCAGCGCCGCGAGCTTCGCGGCCCGCTCGCGATGTCGTCCGCCGAGCAGCTCGAACTTGGCCGCGGTCGCCGCGTCTCCCGCCTCGCGATGCTGCGCGGCCATCATCGCGCAGTAGTCGCTGACCTCCTCCTCGTCCTGCACGTCCTGCTGGGTGAACCCGTACGGCTGCTCGTAGAGCAGCAGCGCGGCGATGGCGTGCGCCGAGAAGGGCAGCTTGCCGAACTGCTCGCGCAGATGGGCGAGGCCGTCTTTCTGGTGAAGGACGCCATTCCATTCGGCGGCCGACAGCGCGGTCGCGTGATTGGTGGGCACGGGATCGTCCGTCAGAAGGTGCGCCGCTCGCCCGGCTTCATGACCGTGAGCCGCCGATCGCCGGCGAACGCGGCGCGCACCTGCGCTTCCGTCGCGAGCCCGGGAAAGGTGGCATAGTGCATCGGCACGATCGTCGTCGGCTTGAAGTACCTGGAGACCGCCCGGCGCGCGGTGCCCGGATCCTCGGTGTAGGGACCACCACCCACGCCGAGCAGGATGATGCCCGGATGGAACATCTCCTCGATGAGCGACATGTCGCCGAAGATGTAGGTGTCTCCGGTATGATAGAGCGTCCGTCCGTCGGCGAACTCGAGGACGAAGCCGAGCGGCCGACCGCCGGGATCGCTCGAGTGCATGGCCGGCACGAGGTGGACCTTCACGTCGCCCACGGTGAACGTGCCACCGACGTTGCCGCCCATCGCCTGACTCTGTGGGACCTTCTGCGCGTTCACCCACTCGTACGCCGAGATCAACATCGCGCCGCTCGCCTCGGTGATCTTCTTCGCGTCGAGAGCGTGATCGTCGTGTGAGTGCGTGACGAGCACCGCGGCCGGCTTGTAGCGCGAGAGATTCTTCAGCGAGTCCGGCGTGGCGGGGTTGCCGCTGATGAACGGGTCGATGAGGATTCGCGTGCCGCCGGACGAGGTGATCTCGAACGCGGCGTGGCCGAGCCACTGGACGGTGATGGGCTGGCGAGCCTGCGCGAGCGCGAGGCCGGGCGTGAGCAGCGCCGCGAAAGCGACGTAGCGGGGGCGTAGGCGGGAGAGCATCTTCCAGTGTCGGGTGAGAGTGAGGCGTACGAACGTCGGATTGATGAGCGCGACAGATGCCAGCAGAAGCCGGGCCAGCGGTCGTTGCGGGTCGTCGAAATGATATCGTGACGCCAC
>JBJMNM010000565.1:0-3046 GCA_045804305.1 Gemmatimonadaceae bacterium
AGCGCGATGCCGCCGATCAGCAGGGCGGCCAGCACGACGTTGACGTTGCCCAGCAGATATCCCTTGATCGCCTTGTAGACGGTGAGGCCGATCACGCCGGTGGGGATCACGGCGACAACGAGCTTCTTGAGCACCTCCCAGTTCCAGAACTTGCTCCAGTACAGCACGACGACGGACAGGATGGCGCCGAGCTGAATGATGATCTCGAAGCTCTTCACGAACTCCGATTCGACCAGGTGCAACAGATGGCTCGCCAGTATGAGATGCGCGGTCGAGGAGATCGGCAGGAACTCCGTGATCCCTTCGACGATCCCGAGGATGATCGCGTGGAGAAGCGACATGCAGGCGAGTAAGGTCCGAGTGGAGAGTGGCGTGCGGGCGTCCCTAAGTTAGCGCGCAGCCGGCAATCTGCCTGCTGGCCAGGTGGCCGCGCTATGTCGCCACGCCCTCGAGCGATCTGGTGTAGAAGCGCTCGTACTGCTCCACCACCTCGTTCATGCCGAAGCGGGCGCGCGCGTCGGCCGCGGCCAGCGTGCTCGCGGCGCGCCAGCGCTCGGGATCTCGCAGGAGGGCGATCGCGGCGCGCGACATCCCCTCCACGTCGCCAACGGAACAGAGCGCGCCGGTCTCGCCGTCGCGGACCACCTCCGGCAGGCCGCCGGCACGCGAGCCGATCACGGGCACACCCGTGGCCAGTGCCTCGAGCGCGCTCAGGCCGAACGACTCGCTCTGCGTGGGCAACAGGAAGAGATCCGCGCTGGCCAATAGCGGCGCGACCGACTCGATCTTGCCGAGGAATGACACGCTGTCGGACACACCGAGGCGACGCGCCTCGAGCTCGGCCTCCACCCGGTCCGGGCCGTCGCCCACCATCACGAGCACGCTCGGAATCTCCTTCGTCACGCGCGCGAAGATCCCGATCACGTCCTTCACCCGCTTCACCGGCCGGAAGTTGGAGACGTGCATCAGCACCTTGCGGCCGGCCGCCTGCTCCTTGAGCTGCTGCGTATAGCGGGCGCGGTCGTAGACCTTGGGGTCGATGAAGTTCGGGATGACCTCGATGCGGCAGCCCGTGCACCCGAAGGCGTTCTGCGTCTCGGTGCGCAGGAACTGCGACACCGCGGTGAGCCCGTCGGACTTCTCGATCGAGAACTTGGTGATGGCGAAGAACGAGGGATCCTGCCCCACGATGGTGATGTCCGTGCCGTGCAGGGTGGTGAGGACCTTGATGTCGGGCCGCGTGCTCGTGAGCATCTCGCGCGCGATCCAAGCGCTGGTGGCATGCGGGATCGCGTAATGCACGTGCAGCAGCTCGAGCTTGTGCGCGAGTACGACTTCGTGCATGCGTACGGCCAGCGCGAGGTCGTACGGCGGGTACTCGAACAGCGGGTATCGGCCTACATCCACTTCATGGAAGAAGATGCGCGGCAGGAACGACGGCAGGCGGAACGGCTGCTGATACGTGATGAAGTGGATCTCGTGGCCGCGCTGCGCGAGCGCGATCCCGAGCTCCGTGGCGACCGCGCCGGAGCCGCCGTACGTGGGATAGCAGGTGATCCCGATCTTCATGCATCCGCTCCCTGCCACCAGTCGGCAAGGCCCTTCTCGTCTCGCGGATGCGCGATCGGCGTCACGTCCTCACCGGTGAGCTGATGCCGAAACCAGGTGCGCTGCCGCTTCGCGTACTGTCGTGTATCGATGATCACCCGCTCCTCGGCTGCGTTCCTCGTGAGCTGCGGACCTGCACTCTGCTCCGTCTCACGAACCGTCGCGTACCCCGTGGCGTTCCAGGCCGGCGCATCGTGAGGCACAGTACGCATGAGGTCCCGGACCTCGTTCGGCCAGCCACTCGCGAACATCGCGCGCGTTCGCTGCTCGATCCGACTCGCCAGCACCGCCCCCGGATCGACGACAAGATAGCGCGCGCGCCAACGGGGCGCCCTGCGCTGCGCGCGGTGCAGCTCGCTGATGCGACGCCCGGTGAGCAACGGGAGCTCGATGGCCCGCAAGAGCTGCGTGCGGCCCAAGTGGACGCGAGCCGGATCGAGCCGCTGGACCCAGCGCCGCAGCTCGGGGACCGACAGCGACTCGAGCTCGCGCTGCAGCGCGCGTCGCCGCTCCGGATCCATCGGCGGCTCCTCGAACAGCTCGCCGAACAGGGCGCGGAGGTACAACCCGGTCCCCCCGACGATCACCGGCGTACGCCCGCGGGCAATGGCGTCGCGCATCCATGCGTCCGCCTCGGCCGCCCACCACGCGGCCGACGCGCGCTCGGTGGGCTCGAGCACGTCGATCCCGTAATGCGGCACGGCTGTCCGCTCATCGGCCGTGGGTTTGGCCGTTCCGATATCGAATCGGCGATAGACCTGTCGCGAGTCGGCGCTGATCACGGCGATCTCCGCGATCTGCGACAGATGCATCGCGGCGACGGTCTTTCCCGCGGCCGTTGGTCCGCAGATCACGCGAACGAGCGGCGGCCTACTGTCGCCCAAAGCGGCGCTCGAGCTCGGGCCAGGAGAGCTGCACGATCGTGGAGCGCCCGTGCACGTCGTGCGCGGGCAGCCGGGTGTCGCCGAGCGCGATGAACAGCGCCCGCATCTCGCCGGCCGAGAGCTCGTCGCCCGCCTTGATCGCCGCCTTGCATGCCACCGTTGCCGCCAGGCGCTCGTGCCGCGCGTGCGCCGCGGCCTCACGGTCGCCCGCCAATGCGGCGAGCGTCTCGCGAAGACAGCGCTCCGCATCGAAGCGCGGATGGGGCATGGGCACGCTGTGCACGAGCAGCGTGTGCCCGCCGAACCCTTCCACCTCGAAGCCCAGCCTCGCCAGCACCTCTCGATGCGCCTCGAACGCCTCGGCCTCGGCCGGCGCGAGGTGCAGCGTGAGCGGGAAGAGCAGCCGCTGTGACGGCGCCTCGCCGCGCTCGAGCATCCCGATGAACTTCTCGTACAGCACGCGCTCATGGGCTGAATGCTGGTCGATGAGGACGACACCGTCGTCGTGCTCGAACAGCATGTAGGTGCGGCGCAGCTGGAGCAGCGGCGGCACC
>JBJMNM010000566.1:0-6316 GCA_045804305.1 Gemmatimonadaceae bacterium
ACTACGGGCTCACGCCGACGCAGGCATTGCGCGCCGCGACGAGCACGAACGCGCGCGTGCTCCATCTCGATGATCAGCTTGGGAGCGTCCGTCCCGGCCTGCTCGCCGATCTCGTGGCGGTGCTCGGCGACCCCTCGCGCGACATCCACGCAGTCAGGGATGTGGCGTTCGTGATGCAGGGAGGAATGGTGGTCCGCTCTTCGCCTTGAGCGTGGATGAACATGGATACCACTGGGAGATCGTGGATCAAGGCGGGAACTGCTTTATCGCGGAACTGCGGGGCGACTGCTTTATCGCGGATCTACGCGGAATCGGTGGGGCAGCGGAACTGTCGCGGAGAACTGCAACTGAATTGGGAACGGCCCTCCACGGAGCCCAGTCTGTCCGCGCCACAGCCGGCCCCGCAGCAAGAAAGGAAGGTCTTTGGACTCGACGGTGGGCTGCTCGGCGCCGGTGCCCTGCTGGTGTGCCTCCCTCTGCGTCCCCTGCGCACCTCTGGGTCCTCTGCGGTGAATGCTTTTGGCAAGAGCTGCGGTGAATGCTCTCGGCAAGGGCTTGGAACACAGAGGACGCGGAGGGGCGCAGAGGACACGGAGGACTACTAAGGCAACCACTAAAGAGCACTTTGGGGTTGTCGGGACGCTCTCGGCGCGTTAGGAGCTCCACCCTTTCAAGCCGTTCCCAATTCAGTTGCAGTTGCAGTCCTCCGCGCAGTTCCACGATAGAGCAGTCCGGCGTAGTTCCGCTCCTTCTCACGCAGTATCTGCCGCCGTCCGCCCGAAGCGGCGGGCCGCGTAGTAGCAGAGCGGGCCGGCCGCGATCGCCAGCCCCGCACCAGCGAGCGCCGGCACGCCATACTCGCCGTCCGCGACACTGAGCCCCGTCACGAGCAGCAGCACCGCCAGTGGGAGTGACCCGAGCATCGCCACACCGACCGTGCCAACCGGGATGCGAAATGCGCCCCGCAGCTCCGGCTCGGCGCGGCGCAGCTTGACCAGCGCGCCCAGCTCCAGCATGAGCGCCAACGAGTACAGCAGCACGTCCGCGACCACCAGTCCGCTGAACGGCAGCAGCATGAACAGCGAGTAGCACACCGCCGCGAACAGCACCGCGTTCCGGGGCGTTCCGCGCGCGTCGGTGCGGCCGAGTGCTGCCGGCAGCAGTTCGTCGGCGGCCATCACGAATGGAATCCGTGAATAGGAGAGCAGCAGCGCATTGAACAGCGCGAGCGCGCTCACCATGCCCGCGAGCGCGATCCAGGTCGCGAGCAGCGGCCCCACGCGGCCACCCGCCGCGAGGGCAATTGCCGGCCAGCTTCCCTCCGACCACGTCGTCCAATCCGTGGCCCCCAGCGTGGTGAGGAGCGGGATCAGATAGCCCGCGGCCACGAGCGGCAACGCGTACGCCAGCGCGCGTGGGTAGCTCCGCGATGCATCGTGCACCTCGCCTTGCACCGTGGACGCGTTATCCCAGCCGATGTAATTCCAGAGCGCGATGGAGAGACCAACGGCGAGGCCGCTCGCACCATCCCGGCCCGGCGCGACGAATGGCCGCCACGGCACATGCGTGGCGTGGCCGAGCGCCACCACCGACAGCACGAGAAATCCGCCGATGATGAAGAGCCCGGCGAGCACCGAGCTGCGGCCCACGCGGGCTGCGCCCATCAGGTTCAGGGCTGTGGCACCCCAGATCACCACGAGGCCCACACCCCATACCACGTTCGGGCCCAGCCCCGGGACGAACCATCCGAGGTAGGTCACGAACAGCTTCGGGTAGATGGCCATGTCCACGAGGGAGTACATCCAGGTGAGCCAACCGTTCTGGAATGCCCAGAAGGGTCCGAACGCGCGCTGCACCCACCGGTAGTACCCGCCCTCCTCCGGCAGCATGCTGGCCAGCTCGCCCACGATGAGCGTCTCGGGGAGCGAGTACACGATGGGGACCGCCACGAGGGTGAGCAGAGCGAGCCCCGGGCCCACGTCGCGGACGAGAGCCTCCGTGGTGAACGCGCCGCCGGAGGTGCAGAAGAACAGGATGAAGACGAGCGACAGCGTCGTGAGCGAGCGCGCGAGTGGCATGGCCGCGAAAGCTGCCGGCCGCGTCGCCGCCGGGCAATGCGGCGCGGTCGCGGCGGCGGTCGCTGCGAGAGTCTTCCGCCCCTGTTCGGGCTGGCGTTCCGGCCGCCCCGGCTCCATTCTGACAGGAACGTCTCCTGCAGGGATAAGGGTGATGATTGCCTCGTCTTGGTTGCGGCGCGCCCCGGTGCCGCAAGTGATGGTGTTCGCCGCTATCGTCGCGCTGCCGCTCCCTGCGATGGCTCAGCTGGCTGTGCTCAGCGGGCGGATCCTCGATTCGGCAGGTGTGCCGATCGAGAGCTCCCGGATCCGCGTGCCGCGGCTGGAGCGGTTCGCGGTCACCGATGCGAACGGCCGCTATCGGCTGGATTCACTCCCCGCCGGCCGCGTGACCATCGTGGCCGAGGCGCCCGGTTTTCACGGCAGCCGCGTCGAGGTGATTTTCATGTCGGCGGGTATGGTCGAGCAGTCGTTCACGCTGGTTCCCAACTCGCATGTGCTCGCCGCGGTGGACGTCCGCGCCCGTACGAAGGAACGGCTGCCATACAAGCTCGCTGAGTTCCAGATCCGACGGCAGCGCGGCACCGGCCGGTTCATGGGCCCGGCCGACGTCGCCAAGTTCGACGGCCAGCCTCTGACTGAGGCGCTGAAGACGATTCTCACGGGCGCGCGATTCGTTCGCAGCTCTGGCGGAGAGCTCACTCTCATCAGCTCGCGGACGTTGAACATCCCCACCTCGATGCGGCCCAGCGACAACGCCAAGTCGTGTGGCATCCAGATCTGGCAGGATGGCGTGCTCCTCTCGGATCCGAACGCGTCGGCGGACCTGATAATGGGGTCCACACCGACGAGCCGCCGCCCCATCACGGCGCACATCGGTGCCGACAAGGACTTCGACATTTCGGCGCTTCTCTCCAACACGTACATGGCAGTCGAGTACTATTCCGATCTCTCGATGACGCCACCAGGCTTCCGCACCGGAACCGCCAGCTGTGGCGTCCTCGTGCTGTGGACCCGCGAACCGCTGCCGGATGGTCAGTGATGCGTCGTAGCTCTACCTCCATCGTCGTCGCGTCGCTGTTGGTCGTTCCATCGCTGATCTCCCTGCAGGCCCGCGCCCAGGCACCCGAGATCCCGCCTCGACTTCGCTGGAGTGGCGCTAGCTCCTCCTCCCTGGTCTCCGGAACACGGACCGCGACTCTTCTGCGCATGCCAATCGTCATCGCTCCGGCGGAGAAGGAGCACTGGGGATTGGCGCGCAACGTCGGAAGCGCGGCGGTCGGGATCGGCGGTGGCGCGCTGCTCGGCGGCTGGCTCGGCTACTTCGTCTCGCAGGTTGGGCGCAGCGATTGGGAGAAGCTGCCGGGCGCGGAAAAGAGCCAGCTCCGGCGGCGCTATGCCATCTCCGGGGCGTCGGCAGGCGCGGTGGTGGGGTACTTCCTGCGGCCGCGACCGCGCACCATCGTGGCCGTCCCACAACCCCTGCTGGTGCTTCCCCGTGTCGGCCGACAGCTGATCGGTATCGCCGACCTGCGACGCACGGTCGCGACGAACGCGCTCGAGGTCGTCGAGCTGGATCGACCCGAGTGGATCAGGGATCTCCACGTCGACAGCGCGCGCGCTGCATCACTCGACACCACGCGGGCGATCCTGTCGACGTCCGTCGTCGTGTACGTCGGCGACGAGCGCGTCGGGAGCATCGAGTCGCTGCGCGACATCGCGATCCCCGAGATCGTCGAGCTGAGATTCTACAACGCCCGCGACGCCGGCCGCCGGTGGGGCGGCGAATTCCGGTACGGTGCCATCGAGGTCGTTCCCGCGGCCCCAGCCGCGGACGCGGCCAGCCACTCGGCAGCGGCACGACCCTGAGCATCCGACACTCCATTCAGATGGCGCGCATCAAGCGGCCGCTCGGCAACGAGGAGCGGCCGCGGAGCTGGCGCGAGCGCCTCGAAGCGATGCGGTACCTGCCGGCGCTGCTTCGGCTCGTCTGGGAGACCAATCGCGGCTACACCCTGACCATGATCGTGCTGCGCCTCCTCCGCGCCTTCGTCCCGGTGGCGGCGCTGTGGGTGGCCAAGCTCATCATCGACCAGGTCGTGATGCTCGCGCGCGCGCCGGGCGCATCGCTCACGCCGCTGTGGAAGGTGGTCGCGCTCGAGCTGGGGATCGTGGTCGCGGGCGAGGTGCTCGCGCGGTCGTCCTCGCTCGTGGAGTCGCTGCTCGGGGACCTGTTCTCGAATCACATCAGCGTGCGCCTCATGCGGCACGCCGCCACGCTCGATCTCGCACAGTTCGAGGATCCGCAGTTCTACGATCACCTCGAGCGCGCGCGCCGGCAGACCACCGGACGCATCGGTCTCATCGCCCTGCTCCTCTCGATGTCCCAGGACACGATCACGCTGCTCTCCCTCGGCGCCGCGCTGATCGTGTACAACCCGTGGCTGCTGCTGCTGCTCGCAGTGGCGATCCTCCCGAGCTTTCTCGGAGAGACGCACTTCGCGTCCCTCAGCTACTCGCTGCTCTTCCGCTGGACCCCCGAGCGCCGCGAGCTCGACTACCTGCGCTTCGTGGGCGCCAGCGACAAGACGGCGAAAGAAGTACAGATGTTCGGGCTCGCCGGCTGGCTCAGCGATCGATATGCCGCTCTCTCGCAGCGCTACTACGACGCGAACAAGCGGCTGAGCGTACGCAAGAGCGTGGTGAGCGCCCTGCTCTCCGTCCTCGGCACGCTCGGCTACTACGGTGCGTACGTCGCGATCCTGCTGCGCGCCGTAGCGGGCGCGATCTCCCTGGGAACGCTCACCTTTCTCGCCGCCGCGTTTGCCAGGAGCCGCGACCTCATTCAGCGGCTGCTGCTCTCGGCCAGCGACATCTACGAGCAGAGTCTCTATCTGCGCGACCTGTTCGTGTTCTTCGAGATGAAGCCGACGATCCACTCGCGGCCGGGGGCGGCTCCCGTCCCCGATCCGATTCGCACCGGCTTCGTGTTCCAGAACGTCGGCTTCAAATATCCCGGCAGCGACCGGTGGGCGGTGCGGAACGTCAATCTCTCCATCACCCCTGGGGAGCGGATCGCGCTCGTGGGCGAGAACGGCGCCGGCAAGACGACGATCACAAAGCTGCTCGCGCGGCTGTACGAGCCGACGGAGGGTCGCATCCTGCTCGACGGCGTGGATCTGCGGGATTACGACCTCGCGTCATTGCGGCAGGCCATCGGAGTGATCTTCCAGGACTTCGTGCGCTACGACATGCGCTTCGACGAGAACGTCGGCGTGGGCGAGATCGAGGGAGTCACCGAATATCTCGATCAAGCGCGCGACATGACCTTCGACTCCACGCAGGGGCCGCCGGAGGCGCTCGTGGAGGCGGCGGAGCGCTCGCTGGCATCGAGCCTCCTGCCCCGTTTTGCCCTGGGATACCGACAGATGCTGGGCCGTCGGTTCGACGACGGAGTGGACCTGTCCGGGGGCGAGTGGCAGAAGATCGCCCTCGCTCGCGCCTACATGCGCTCGGCCCAGCTGCTCATTCTCGACGAGCCCACCGCCGCGCTGGATGCACGCGCCGAATTCGAGGTGTTCGTGCGATTCAATCAGCTCATGGCGGGCCGGATGGCCGTGGTGATCTCGCACCGCTTTTCCACCGTGCGCATGGCCGACCGGATCGTCGTCCTGAGCGAGGGCCATGTGGTGGAAGAAGGCACGCACGAGGCTCTGCTGCTCCAGCGTGGACTCTACGCCGAGTTGTTCGAGATGCAGGCGGCCGGGTATCGCTGACGACACGCGACCTGCTGTCAAAGCGGTGACTCCGATCACTTCCCGTGGCGGACTCAACCGATAGGATTCTCCCGTGCCGCGGCGCCCCTTCCTCGCCGCGTAGACTCGATTCGGAGAACCGCAGATGCGCAGATCTGCTCGCAGCGTCCTCTGGGCGTATATCGTCACGTCGGTGGGGTGCACGCCGGCCATGGGGGCACCCGAACCCGTGCGATACGTCTCGAGAGATCCCGCGCCGGTCTCCGTTGCTCCGGCTACGCGTACCGTGGCCGATACCACGCTCCGAGGTGAGGCCGACACTCTCTCCGTGAAGCTCACCGGCCCGACGGCCGTCCATCAGGCCTCCACCGTCCGGTTCGTGGCTACGGTCACCAACGGCTCGGCGCAGCGGTATTACTACTGGTGGTTCGCCGCCGCCTGCACGGAGGATAGAGGCTGCAGCTCATCGTCCTACCTCCCGGTGGG
>JBJMNM010000567.1:0-7357 GCA_045804305.1 Gemmatimonadaceae bacterium
CGCAGAACTGGCGGAGCCCCGGCTTCGAGGTGAACGACATCGCCGCGCTCGGACGCACCGACTACAAGTGGATGCAGGCGAGCGTGCTGCGGCAATGGACGAAGCCGACGTCGTGGTACCGAGATGCGGCGGCGATCATCGGCGGACAGCAGCAGTTCAACTACGACGGCGACCGCACCGACCAGCAGGGCGAGATCTGGGGGCGGCTCACCTTCCTCAACTACATGTCGGTGAGTGGATTCGTGATCCATCATCCGCCGACGTTCGATCAGTATCGCACGCGCGGCGGCGTGCTCGTCAAGAGCTCGGGCTACAACTTCTACTCGACCTTCATAAGCGGAGACCAGCGCCAGCGCGTGAGCTGGGACTTCGGCGCGGACCGCGCGCGGGACATCACCGATGACGGCTGGAACGCCGACGCCTACGCCGATCTGATTCTCAAGCCGGCGGTGAACCTGAAGATCAGCTTCGGGCCCTCATTCTCGCGGCAGATCGAGCCGAAGCAGTTCGTGACGAACATCGACGACGCCTTGAACGTGCAGTTCGGCGGTCTTCGGAACGTGTTCGCCCGGCTCGACCAGCGTACGCTCTCGATGAACACCCGCGTGAACGCGACGTTCACCCCGAACCTCACGCTCGAGCTGTTCGCGCAGCCGTTCCTTGCCAGTGGCCGCTACTCCGAGCTGAAGGAGTATCAAGCCCCGCGCTCGGGAGAGGTGTTCATCTACGGCAAGGACGTCGGCACCGTGGTCGAGCAGCGCAACGCCAGCGGGCATCTCGTGACCTACACGATCGACCCGGATGGCGCGGCGGGGCCAGCGGCCGCCTTCGACGTGGACAATCCCGACTTCAACGTGCGCTCCCTGCGCGGCACGGCCGTGCTGCGCTGGGAATACCGTCCGGGCTCCACGGTGTACTTCGTCTGGACGCAGGAACGCTCCGGCTCCGATTCGTTCGGCGATTTCGACTTCAATCGCGATCGCTCGGCGCTGTTCCGCGACCGGCCCATCAACGTCTTCCAGGTGAAGGCGAGCTACTGGTTGGGCATCTGACGGCGCCAGGCAGCTGGCTTGGCGCCCGCCGAGCTAGCTGCCGATGCGAATGCTCGCGAGCCGGACGTCGGCCATCACTTCGGCCACGAGGGCGATCTGCTGTTCGGTGAGGCGCTCGTGTTTCGCGCGCAGATCGGCGCGCGCACGCTCGACCTGTTCCCGACGCTCGAGCTCGGCCCATTTGCGGACTTCGTCCTGCGTGTCGGCCATGATGTTGTCCCCCTGGCATCGAGTGGACGCCGTGAATGACGTGGGACGAATTGACTGGTGGCGGGTGGCTGCGTCAAGAGTACGCTCGTGGAGCGGAACGTGTTGGTCTGGTGGGACGAAGCGAGTGGGAAGGCCCGACAAGGCGTTGGTTCGATGTCGTGTGGCGGCGCGCCGTGCATAGCATGACGCATGCTTGCCGCCGTTCGCTCCGCCTCCGTGCTCGGCATCGACGCGTACGAAGTCACCGTCGAGGTTGACGTCGCCTTCGGACTGCCACAGTGGATCATCGTCGGGCTGCCGGCGAGCGCGGTGAAGGAAAGCCGCGAGCGTGTGGGAGCGGCGCTCGTGAATGCTGGCTTCACGGTTCCGCCGCGACGCGTCACCGTCAACCTCGCGCCCGCGGATAGAAAAAAGGAAGGGACCGCCTTCGACCTGCCAATCGCGCTCGGCGTGCTCGTCGGCATCGGCGTGCTGTCGGCGGAATCGGTCGAGCGTTGTGTCGCGGTGGGAGAGCTCGGACTCGATGGAACGATTCGCCCGGTGCGCGGCGCATTGTCCATCGCGCGGCGACTCGCATCGCATCACGATGCGGCGCGCATTACCCTGATCTTGCCGTCCGCGAACGTGGCTGAAGCCTCGCTCGTGTCAGGCCTCCGCCTCGCGGCACCGAGCGCGCTGGCGCAGTTGGTGGCGTGGCTGCGCTCCGGCCAGCTTCCGCGAGCGGAGGCGCGAACGGCCCCGGCAGTCGAAGCGGACGTGATAGACCTCGCCGACGTAGCGGGGCAGGCGGGCGCCAAGCGAGCGCTCGCAATCGCGGCCGCCGGATCGCATGGACTCCTGCTCGTCGGACCGCCAGGAGCCGGGAAGACGATGCTCGCACGCCGCCTTCCAACCATCCTCCCGGCGCTCACCGATGCCGAAGCGCTCGAGGTCACCGCCGTGCACTCGGTGGCAGGAATGCTCGATGCGGCCGCCGGCGCCGTGACTCGGCGTCCATTCCGCGCGCCGCACCACTCCATCTCCATGGCGGGCCTCGTGGGTGGTGGATCCTCACCTCGCCCGGGCGAGGTGAGCCTGGCACACCACGGCGTCCTGTTCCTCGACGAGCTGCTCGAGTTTCCCCGCTCCGTCCTCGAGGCGCTGCGGCAGCCACTCGAAGACGGCTGCGTGACGATCGCCCGTGCGCTCGCATCCCTCCGCTTTCCCGCGCGCTTCGCCCTCGCTGCAGCGATGAATCCCTGCCCATGTGGACACGCCGGAGATCCTTCCCATCCATGCGTGTGTCCAGCGTCCGACGTGCTGCGCTACCGCGCGCGCTTGAGCGGACCGCTCGCTGATCGCATCGACATGCACGTCGTCGTGCCCCCTGTCGCGCTCGCGCAGCTCGCCACGCGAGCGCGTGGCGAATCGTCGGCGGTCATTCGTGCCGGCGTCGAAGACGCGCGGGGACGGCAGCGTCTACGGTATGGGGATGGTGGTTGCAACGCGCGCGCGCCTGGTCGCTGGCTCGAGACGCACGGCGCCATAGCGCCACATGCGCGTCAACTGCTCACGAGCGCGGGAGAGCAATTGCATCTGTCGGCGCGCGCCTTTCATCGCGTGCTGCGCGTGGCACGCACGATCGCCGACCTCGACGCCGAGCAGCAGGTCCAGGTAGCGCACGTGGCCGAGGCGCTCGGCTATCGGCCGCGCGGAGTGGAGCGAACACGGACCGACGACTCCACTCCCGCGCGCGCCGCGGAAGCCAGCCGCGAGGAGCCCTACTGCGCCTGACTCGAGAAGACTGCCGCAACGCTGCCGAACAACGACAGCGTACGCATCACCCAGCGCTCGTTCTCGCGCGGCTTCACGGGAGCCGTGTCGCGCGCCGCGCACCTCTCGTTCACCTGCTGGACGAGCGCGCGCACGCACGCCTCTACCGCGCGATGTGCGTCGCGGTCACGCGACACGCCACGCGCGACGACCCATCCGCGACTCCGGCTGAGCGTCTGCAGGCTCAGGGACTCCATTGGGCCCGCGCCTCCCACCGCGGCGGCGCTGGCGGCGCGGAATTCCTCATCCCACCGTTCGGTCCGCTCGGGCCAGTTGACCTCGATCCAGAGATCCACGCGTTGGGGGTGATGCCGAGATGGAACGGTCAACTGCGACTGCAAACCGACGACCTCGACCGGGATCACGCTATGTGCTGCGGCTCCTGCTTGCTTCGACGTGGTTAGTTGCATCCAGCCCTTTGATTCGACGGTGGTACACAGGATAGCGGCGTGACCTGCAGCAATAAAGACGCCGTCATTGCAATACCCTCCCGTCTGGTGGCGCGTCACAGCATCCACCGCATACCTTCCGCTCATGTCGACAGACGTGCGCCTCCATCCGGGCAGCCCCGACCATGCCTCGACCAGACAGGCCGCGCTCGTCGCGTGGCTTGCCGAGCGCGGCCGAGTGGCCATTGGCTACAGCGGAGGCGTGGATTCCGCCTATCTCGCCGTGGTGGCGCGGCAGACGCTGGGCGCCGACGCCGTGCTCGCCATCATCGGCCGGAGCGCGTCATATCCCGCCGAGCAGTGGGCCACAGCACGCCGTGTGGCGGACGATTTCGACGTCCCCGTACTCGAGCTCGACACCGACGAGCTGGCCGATCCCCGGTATGCCGCGAACCCATCCAACCGCTGCTATTTCTGCAAGACCGAGCTGTGGAGCAAGCTGGTGCCGCTCGCACGAGCGCGGGGCTTCGACACGGTCGTCGACGGAACGAACGCCGATGATCTCGGCGATCATCGGCCCGGCGCGCGAGCCGCGCACGAGCACGCGATCGTGAGCCCACTCGCCGAGCTCGGCTTCACCAAGCTCGAGATCCGGGACTGCTCGCGCACCCTCGGCATTCCCACCTGGGAGCAGCCGTCGTCACCCTGCCTCTCCTCGCGGCTTCCGTACGGAACGAGCGTCACCGCGGAGCGCCTCGGACAGGTGGAGCGCGCCGAGCGAGCGCTGCGGGCGCTCGGTGTGGTCGGCGACCTGCGTGTGCGCTATCACGACGACCTCGCGCGCATCGAGCTGAGCACGTCGTCGCTCGAGCACTGGCTGCAGCCGGCGAATGCGGCGCAGCTTCGCGCCGCGATGATCGCATCCGGGTTCCTGCGCACCGCGCTCGATCTGCGCGGCTTTCGCTCCGGGTCGCTGAACGTCCTGCACGGTGTGAGCGCGGCGTGACCGCCGCTCCCGATGCAACGGCGCTGGCCGCTGCGCTCCGTGCCGCCGGCATCGCGTGCGAGGTGGAAGCGCGCGCCACGCTTGCGCTGATCGTCGCGTCCACGGCACACGCGACGCGGCTCGCGGAAGACGATCTGCGGCGACACGTGCTGGCCCTCGCGCGCGAGCACGGGTTCACGCACGTCGCGGTGGAGCTGGGCGTCGACGACACCGCGGGTCATGCGCCTCTTCTTCGGCATTGAGCTGGAGCCCGCGGTGGCCGAGGCACTGCACCACGCCGTCGAGCCGCTACGGGTGCTCGAGCCGGAGCTGGCATGGGTTGCCACACCGAAGCTGCACCTGACCATGAAGTTCGTCGGCGAGGTCGACGAGCCGGGCGCTGACGCCCTGGCGGCCGCCGCTGACTCCGTCGTCCCTCGGCATCGCCACTTCGAGCTGACCCTCGGCGGCGTGGGCGCGTTTCCGAACTTTCGGCGCGCCCGCATCGTATGGATGGCGGTCGAGAGCGAGCCGAGGCTGGAGCTGCTGCATCACGACCTCGAAGTCGCGTGCGCCGATGTGGGGTATGAGGTGGAAGGGCGGGCGTTCCGGCCGCACATTACCCTGGCGCGAGTCCGCGCGCCGCTGCCGCTCGAACGCGTGCGCGCTCTTGCGCGTGCCGCTCGGCGGGTAGCTTTCGCCGGCACCTCGGTGGTTGACCGACTCACGCTGTTCGAGAGCACGCTCGGCGCGAACGCGCACTACGGCCGCATTCACGCGGCGACACTGGGAGGACGCTGATCGATGGGTGGTTGTCTCCGACGTCTCGGATGCCTGCTCGTGCTGCTCGTCATCGCCGGCGCGGGTTGGCTCACGCGTGAGAAGTGGTTGAAGATCGTGCCGGGTGCCACATCGAGCTCCGATTCGACCGTGACCGCGTCGACGGCCGAGCGGACCTGGCAGCCCCTGTCGCCCGAAGCCGGCGCGCGCGGTAAACGCGCCATCGATGGCCTCGCCTCCTCACGGGGTCCCGTATTCGTCAACCTCGCGCCCGACGAGATCGCGTCGTACGTCGTGCAGGCAGCCGGCGGCGCGTTCCCGGGCACGGCGGACAGCGTCGAGGCCGCGGTGATGGGCGATGTGCTCTACGTGCGCGCCATCGTACCGACGAAGGACCTCGCCGGCTCCGGCGTGCTCGGACCGCTGGCCGGCCTGCTCAACGATCGTGAGCGCGTCTCGCTCGGCGGGACCTTCCACGTCATTCGGCCCGGTCTCAGCGCGTTCGAGCTGCGCGACGTGAAGTTGCGCGACTTCAGCGTCCCACGCGCCGCGATTCCGCGTCTGGTCAAGCAGATCACCAAGGGCAAGACCACGCCGGGAGTGTCCGACAGTGCGCTGCCGGTCCCGACGCCGAAGTCGCTCGCCGACGTACGCATCGCGAACGGCCGCGTGACGTTGTACAAGACCACCGCAGGCGCGGCCGCAACCCCATGAACCGCCGCATCCTGATCGTCGACGACGAGCAGGGGATCCGTGCCGCGCTCGGGCAGCTGCTCGAGTTCGAGGGCTACGCGGTGAAGACGGCGGCCAACGCGGTCGATGGGCTGGCGGAGTATGCGCGCTTCAAGCCGCATCTCGTGTTCATGGACGTGAAGATGGCGGGCATCGACGGGCTCGAGGCCCTGCGCAAGCTCCGCGAGCAGGATCCCAGCGCGGTCGTCGTCATGATCAGCGGGCATGCCACCATCCAGACGGCCGTGGAGGCCACGCAGCACGGCGCGTACGACATTCTCGAGAAGCCGCTGGACACCGACCGCATCCTCGTCACGCTGCGCAACGCGCTCGCGCATCTCGACCTGCACGAGGAGAACGCGCGGTTGCGCGATACGGTGCGCTCACGCTTCGAGATCGTGGGCGCGTCCTACGCGATCCGCGCCGTGACCGAGAAGATCGAGCGGGTGGCGAGCACGCCGGCGCGCGTGCTCATCACCGGCGAGAACGGGACGGGCAAGGAGCTCGTCGCGCAGGCGATCCACGCCAACTCGCCGCGCGCCAAGGGACCATTCGTCGAGGTGAACTGCGCGGCCATTCCGAGTGAGCTGATCGAGAGCGAGCTGTTCGGCCACATGAAAGGCTCGTTCACCGGCGCCGTGCAGGATCGTGCCGGCAAGTTCGAGCAGGCCGACGGCGGCACGATCTTTCTCGACGAAGTGGGCGACATGAGCCTCGCCGCGCAGGCGAAGGTGCTGCGGGTGCTGCAGGACGGTGTGGTCACGCGCATCGGCGGCGCGAAGCCCGTGCAGGTTGACGTCCGCGTGCTGGCCGCCACGAACAAGAACGTGGAAGCGGAGATCTCCGCCGGACGATTCCGCGAGGATCTCTACTACCGCCTGAACGTCGTGCCCATCCACGTGCCGCCGCTGCGTGAGCGGCGCGAGGACATCCCGCTGCTGATCGGCCACTTCATCGGGCAGCTCACCGGACCGGCGGGCCTCGCGCCTCGCGCGATGGGCGACGACGCCGTGACGCGCCTGCAGCAGCTCGACTGGCCCGGCAACGTGCGCGAGCTGCGCAACACGATCGAGCGGCTCCTCATCCTCTCGAGCGGTCCGCGCATCACGGCCGACGACGTGGACCGCCTCGTGGGCCGGCGGTCCGACACGAGCGAGGGCGGCCTCGGCAGCCTGCTCGACGTGCCCACCTTCGAGGACTTCAAGCATGCCGCCGAGCGCGCCTATCTGCTCGCGAAGCTCCGCGCCTTCGACTGGAACGTGAGCGAGACGGCGCGCGCGCTCGACATGCCGCGCTCGAATCTCTACAAGAAGATCGAGCGCTACGGATTGAGCCGTGAAGGCGGTGCGGTCCCTGCGGCATTGACCGCTGATGGCGACGACGTGGATGGGAGCGAG
>JBJMNM010000568.1:0-4052 GCA_045804305.1 Gemmatimonadaceae bacterium
CAGCGTTCCAGCAACGTGGGGAGCTGCTCCCGGAGCGCCTTCGTTGCGCGTGCGATGTGCACCTCGACCGTGCGCGGCGAGATCCCGAGGCGTCCGGCGATCGCCGCGGTGGGAAGCTGATGCCGGAGACGAAGTGCCGCGACTTCACGCTGCCGCGGCGGCATCGACGCCATGACCTGCTCGATGGCGCGGCTGATGTCGTCCGTCTCGAGGTTGCGCTCGGCGTCTGGTCCGAGCCCGGGCTCGTCGCCTGTCATTCCGTGCGGAAAGGCGAGCGTTTGCACGCGGGCCGCGCTCTGCTCGTGCTTCAGGTGGTCGAGCGCGCGCGATCGAGTGGCGACATAGAGGTACGCACGGATGCCCGGCCCCATGTCGACCGTGCCTCGTCCACGCCAGAGACGGAAAAACACCTCCTGCACCAGATCCTCGGCGGTCTCGCGCGAGCGGACGATGCGGCGCGCGTAGCGGCGCAGAGCGTCCGCATGGGCGTCGAACAGCCGGCGAAAGGTGAGCGGATCGTCGGCGTCCACGTCAGCCACGCGTGAATCCCCTCGGCATGTGCAGGCGTTCGCCGGAAACGGAGGCCATCGTTGCACGCAGTCCACTGGATGTGCTCACACCACCGGAGCGCATGGATCAACGGCAGTCGCCACTGCACGATGCCGTCGTGGAGCACTGCGCCTCGGGGGGAGGCAATACTATGTAGATTATAATCCGAGGACAATAGCACAGCTCATCTCTAGGCTGGATGAATGCTAGGGGGAGAGCTGCAACGAACGCGACAGGCCGCGGGCCTCACGCAGGAGGAGCTCGCCGATAGAGCCGACATCGATCGGACCTACGTGAGCAAGTTGGAGCGCGACCTCCAGTCGCCGACGGTGGACGTGCTCGTGCAGCTCTGCCGCGCGATGCGCGTGCGAGCCTCGGAGTTGTTGGCGCTGGTCGAGGACGACCTCAAGCCGAAGCCACGCCGCAAGCGGTCGGTCTGACGACCGTCTGCTGTCACGTAATGGGCAACCCGACGCGTCCACACGCGTTGCTGCGTGAGTCTACCGCGTCCGTCGGCGCTTGAGCTTGTGATCGCGCTCGATCTCCGCCAGCACGTCGGACGCGAGCACGCCCATCGCGCGGCAGAGCCGAATCAGCATGTCGACGGTGGGCGATTGCAGATCGCGCTCGAGAATGCTGACATAGGTGCGGTCAATGCCCGCCTTGTCCGCGAGGCCTTCCTGGCTCAGTCCCGCAGCCAGCCGTCTCTGTCGCAGCGCATCCCCGAGCATGGGTGCAGCGTAGGGACGCGTTTTGCAATTGTCCTCGGACTATAATCTGCGTTACCGATCTACCGTCGCACGTCATCCCTGTGCCATGTAAAGACTGTCTACACATATGCTGTCGACTCTAGCCGGTCATCGGGCGAGCGTTGGCCATGCCAACGCTACGCGAGAAGGTAGGCCGGACCGTGCGCCGCCTCCGCACCGACGCGGGGTTCTCGCAGGAGAGCTTCGCCGATGCGTGTGAGCTGCATCGGACCTACGTCGGCGCGGTGGAACGAGGAGAGATCAACATCTCGCTCGACAACCTGGAGCGTATTGCCCGAACGCTAAAGACGCCGCTCTCCCGCCTGTTCGCTGAGGCTGAGCAGGGCCGGTAGCGGCATTCAGAGATCGGTCAGCTTTGCCATGCTCCGCTTCCTGTATCCCGGATAGGAGTCCAACGTGATGAACATCGCATTCGCGTCCGAAAGCGTCATCACTTCGTCTCTGACGGCATCGAGCAGCAGGTTCGTCGCATTGATCCAGTGTCCGGAACCGACACGCCGATCGAGCACGCGTTGCGCGTAACGATCTTCGAGACCGACCACCCAGTCTCGGGCGAGAGCCAGAACAATGGCCTCCGCTTCCCCGGCATCGACGAGCAGCTCCCAGTCCGCCCAGGCATCGAGCTGCACCGCGTCGCTGATGTCGATCTCGACCGCCCGAAGCTGTCCGCCCGCGAGCGCGCGGTCGATTGCGTTGCGCGTCTCCCGCCGCAGGATCTCACCGCGCACGAGTGGGGTGAGGTGCCACTCGTAGCGCGACGAGGCGAGGATCCGCTCCAATAGCCCTGCGCTCGAGAGCGTGAAGATCAACGACGCGTCGAGGACGGCGGCTGGCTTGCCGTGCATTTGCGATCAGTGCGGGGCGCCGACCAGCGGATCGCTGTCGTCGAACTCCTGGAATACTTCCCAGCTCCGCAGGCGCTGGTGCATCTCCTCCTTGTCCACCCCGAAGATGTCAGCCACGCCCGCCAGGCCGATCAATCCTTTTGCATAGCCGGCAAGCGCGAGCTCGTGCGCACGAGTGAAGGGCTGGGCGCGCTCGCGCCAATCGTAGCCGAGCGTGCGCGCGAGATTGATGACGCCGTGCCGGGAGACGTCGTTTTTCAGCGTCCTGCGCTCCATGGCATTCATGAAGTTCTCGTTCTGCAGACGCCAGAGCAGCATGTCGCTGCTCACGCCGAAGAAGTCCTGCGCGCGCACGAGCTCGATGGGCGTGATTCCGAAGGCGTGCTGACCGCGGAAGCTTTTCGTTCTGAGCATTCCCCGCGTCTCGAGGTAGCTGGCGAGCGCTTCGCGTGGGACCAGGAACACTGCGGCGAACTGGTTCGCGCGCAGCTCACGATTGGCATAGCGATGCTCTCCATGCGGGCTCCACGCGCGTCCCATGTCGCACAGCTCACTGCTCAGCTCACTGTCCATCAGGGCGTGGCCATACTCGTGCACGACGGTGAACACCTGCCTGAACACCCATTTGTCGACGTTGACCCCAACGCACGCCCGGCCGTTCTGAAGGCGCGTGAAGATGCCATCGATGTGGTGATCGTGGCCCAGATGCAGCGGTAGCACGTTGAGCCCCGCTCCTTCGACGACTCCCCAAGGATCGCGAAGTGGAGACGTCAACCCGAGCGCGAGGCGGTTGCGCTCGTGGTACGCGACCGCGCGTCCGTGCTCGTAGGCGCGCGTCTGGTCCGTGAGGACATCCTCGTCATTGTAGTGCGGGGGTTGCGCCGCATGTCGCGAGAGCGCCAGCCCCGCTTCGACCTCGGTCAGGAGGTGGCAGCGCTTCGCCATGCTCACGGCCTCGCGGCGAAGCATCGGATCGGCGCGCTCGCCTGCTCGGAACAGGGCCGCGGCAAGGAGCTCCTGCGGCGCGGGCACGCCGCGGGCAAACCAGCCCACGCTGCGGCCATAGAGCGCGGCGAGCTTCGCGAGCTCGTCGCTCTTGACCGCGCGCTGGCCGCGCTCCGCCTCCACTACGCCCGGCCGCCGAATCCCGAGCCAATCGGCGACCTGCTGCTGTGTCAGACCAGCGTCCTCACGCGCCTGTCGCAGCCGCTCCGGAAGGCTGATCTCTTTCATCGTCATCATCTCTCCTGTTGACGCCTTCGCTCTTCCGTACTATCGTTAGTACGATAATCGTACATCACGGGATAAAGTGGTGTCTGCGGGCGGAGTTGTCAATCGGGGTCCCGCGTCATCGCCGAGGCTGGAATCTGCGTAACCCGTTGCTGGTATTGGAAATAGCTTCTGCTTTCTCGCACGGCACGCAGCGGTATGGTCACAGCGGCGTGAGTGGGGTCGCGCTGGGTGTCCTGAGCCCGAGGCGCCGTATCCTTCGTCGCACCTCTGTACTCTCCATCAGCACGAACGTCGTCGACCCAAAGGAGATCACTCTTCCAATGCAGACCTGCTCGCTCACCGGATATCTCAGAGTTCGCGAGGAGACGCGCCGCCACGGGAAACAGAGTTGGTACGAGGACGAGGGCAGTGAGCGCAGCGCCATCGGGTCGGCGAGTGTGGACGTCGACTGCTGGTGGAGGGCGACGCTGACGGTTCCGCTCCCCACCGCGGATGCCGTGTTCATACGCATTGAACGTCGAGGCCCGTTGCCCGACGGATATCGAGGCGCGGAAGAGAGCGGCGGCTTCTCCTTGCCGGTGGGCGAGCTGGACGCGGTGGTACAGGCGCTGACTGGGGTAATCGCGCAGGCGCGGCGGGATGGGGTGGTCACCTA
>JBJMNM010000569.1:0-4111 GCA_045804305.1 Gemmatimonadaceae bacterium
CGATCCGGAAGTCGATCGACGAGCAGGGCAAGCTGACGCCGGAGCTCGCGGCACGCCTCGATGCCGTGGGCACGAAGCAGGAGCTCGAGGATCTATACCTGCCGTACAAGCCGAAGCGGCGCACTCGTGCGACGATTGCGTGGAGTGCGGCGACGGTGGTGGCCGTTGTCTCGAGACAGCGAACGGCACGGCACAGGCAGTCGAGCTCGTGAGTGCACCGGACGTGTGACCGTGCGCCCGGCATGGCGATTCGGCGCACCCTGCGGCCGTGTGACACCCGTTGCACCGTCACGCTGTCAACCCGTTGCATCGGCTCCGCGCTCCGTTCACCTTGCTCCTCCCCTTTTGCGCTGCTGAAATCCGATGGAGTCGTCCTCGCTGTCGCTGATCGCGTCCACCGTTGCCCAGGAGCTTGCGCTCCAGCCTCGGCAGGTGGCCAGCACCCTCGCGCTGTTCGCCGAGGGCAATACGCTCCCCTTCGTTGCTCGGTATCGGAAAGAGGTCACGGGCGGCCTCGACGAAACGCAGCTCCGGGCCATCCAGGAGCGCTCGGATTATCTCCGCGAGCTCGGCGAGCGTCGCGCGGCGATTCGCAAGTCGATCGACGAACAGGGCAAGCTGACGCCCGAGCTCGTCGCTCGCCTACAGGCGGTGACGACGAAGCAGGCGCTGGAAGACCTTTACCTGCCGTACAAGCCCAAGCGTCGCACGCGAGCCACGATCGCGCGGGAGCGCGGGCTCGAGCCGCTGGCCGACGCGATCTGGAGCGGAGCGCTGGACGATCGAGCCGCGACCACTGTCGCCGCGGACTACGTGAGCGCCGAGCGACAGGTGACGAGCGTGGACGACGCGCTGGCCGGTGCGCGCGACATCCTGAGCGAGCGCGTGGCCGAAGACGCCGAGCTTCGGGGATGGGTGCGCGAGCTGACGCGCCGCAAGGGAAGCGTGTCCGCGCGCGCGGTCACCGGAAAGGAGAAGGAGGTCTCGAAGTTCCAGGACTACTACGACTACTCCGAGCCGCTGCACGCCATCCCGTCGCATCGCGTGCTGGCGATTCGGCGCGGCGAGGAGGAGGGCGTGCTCGCGTGGACGGTGGCCGCGCCGGTCGACGAGATCATGGGAGGGCTGGCATCGCGGGTGACTCATGGTCGTCGGGCCGCGCACCAACTCGAGCTCGTGGCGCACGACGCGTACAAGCGGCTCCTCTCGATGTCGATCGAGGTGGAGCTGCGGCTCGAGCTGAAGACGCGCGCCGACGACGAGGCGATCGCGATCTTCGGTCGTAATCTCGAGCAGCTTCTGCTGGCCGCGCCGGCGGGCGAGCGGATCGTGATCGGGCTCGATCCCGGCTTCCGCACCGGGGTCAAGGTGGCGGCGGTGTCGCGCACCGGGTCGGTGCTGCACACGGATGCGTGGATGCTGCACCAGCCCGACCGGTTTGCCGCGGCGCTGGTCCGACTCGCCACCACGTCGCAGGCAGAGCTGGTCGCGATCGGCAACGGCACGGCCTCGCGCGAGACGGAGGCGCTCGTGCGCCAGACGCTCCGTGACGCGAATCTCGCGTCGCCGCCGCAGGTGGTCGTGGTGAGCGAGGCTGGTGCGTCGGTGTACTCGGCCTCGGAGCTCGCCGTGGCCGAGCTGCCCGGCCTCGACGTCTCGCTGCGCGGCGCCGTGTCCATCGCGCGCCGGCTGCAGGATCCGCTCGCCGAGCTGGTGAAGATCGATCCCAAGTCGATCGGCGTCGGACAGTATCAGCACGACGTCAATCAGCCGCGGCTCAAGAAGCGGTTAGAGGAAATAGTGGTGTCTGCAGTCAACCACATTGGCGTAGAAGTGAACACCGCGTCGGTCGCGCTGTTGTCGTACGTGTCGGGCATCGGGCCCTCGCTCGCCGAGAGCATCGTGAAGACCCGCGATGCGCGCGGCGGCTTCACGTCGCGCAAGGGACTGCTCGAGGTGCCACGGCTCGGTGCGAAGGCATTCGAGCAGGCGGCGGGATTTCTGCGCGTGCGCGGGGGCACCCATCCGCTCGACGCGAGTGCCGTGCACCCGGAGCGCTACGCTCTCGTGGAGGCCATGGCGGCCGACCTCGGCGTCCCGTTGCGCGAGCTGATCGCCGACGAGACGCGTGTCGCATCGATCGATCCGGCGAAGTACGTGTCCGACACGGTCGGGCTGCCGACGCTTCGCGACATCCTGGCCGAGCTGCGCAAGCCGGGGCGCGACCCGCGCGCCGCATTCGCGGCGCCGGCCTTCCGCGACGACGTCACCGAGCCGAAGGACCTGCGCGAGGGGATGGAGCTCGAGGGCGTCGTCACCAACATCGTGGCGTTCGGCGCGTTCGTCGACGTCGGCGTACATCAGGATGGTCTCGTGCACGTGTCGCAGCTCGCCGACCGTTACGTGAGCGATCCGAATCAGGTCGTCACCGTCGGGCAGCGCGTGAAGGTGCGCGTGATGAGCGTGGACCTCCAGCGCAATCGCATCGCGCTCACGATGAAGTCCGCAGCGAGCGGCGGTGCGCGACCGGTCGCGGACAAGCGTGCGCCGACGCCGGCCGCACCCGCGAAGCCGGCGGCCAAGCCATTCACGCCGAAGCCCGGCTCGATCGCACCGAACGGCATGCGATTCCGCTAGTCGCGCGCTGGCGCTCGACGCGAGCGGTGGCGAGCTTGAGGCCATGACCGACCGACCATACATCCTGGCCGAGAGCACCTGGAAGACGGTGGACGCCACGCCGTACGAGGTGGCCGTTCTTCCGTGGGGCGCTACCGAGGCGCACAACTACCATCTCCCGTACGCCACGGACAACATCCAGAGCGACGCGCTGGCGGTCGAGGCGGCGCGTCGCGCATGGGAGCGCGGTGCGAAGGTGGTGGTGCTCCCGTGCGTGCCGTTCGGGGTGAACACCGGCCAGCTCGACATCAAGCTCTGTCTCAACATGAATCCGGCGACGCAGGCCGCGCTGCTCGCCGACCTGGTCGACGCGCTCGAAGTCCAGGGCATCGGGAAGCTGGTGATCTTCAATGGCCATGGGGGGAACGACTTCCGGCAGATGATCCGTGAGCTCCAGCCGCGGACGAAGGTGTTCCTGTCGGCCATCAACTGGTACAAGGTGGGCGACCCGAAGGCGATCTTCACCGATCTCGGTGATCACGCCGGCGAGCTCGAGACGAGCGTGATGATGCACGTCGCGCCGGATCTCGTGCGACCGCTCGCAGAGGCGGGGAATGGTCGCGAGCGCCGGTGGTCGATGCGCGGGCTGCGCGAGGGCTGGGCGTGGGCGCCGCGCCGGTGGACGCAGGTCACCGCCGACACGGGGACGGGCAATCCCGCGCTCGCCACGCCGCAGAAGGGCAAGCAGTATGCAGACGTGGTCACGTCGAAGGTCGCGGACTTTCTCGTGGAGCTTGCCGCCGCCGACCCGTCCAATCTGTACGTCGATGAGTAAAGGACCCGGCGACGCGACGTCGGTGCCGAGCGCACCGCCCACTCCCTCCTTCATCCGGCCCGCGCTCGGGCTGCTGGCGGGGCTCGGCATCTTCGTGCTCGCGTATGCGATCCCGATCGTCGTCGGCACGCTCGTGCTGCTCCAGGGCGTGAGCGACCCCGCCGCCTACCAGCCGCCGATGGCGTTTCGACTCTTCAACGTCATCGTGGGGGCACTCGCCGGCATCACGAGCGGATGGCTCGTGGGGCGCATGACGGCGGGGCGGTCGTGGTACACGCTACTGCTGCTCGCGCTGATCCTGTGCGTGTCGCCGCTTGCCGAGGCGCGCCGGGCGGCAGCCGACGGCAAGTCGTATCAGCTCCTGATCGCTATCGCCGTGGTCGCGCCGGCCGGCGCACTGCTTGGCGGGTGGCTGGAGCGCCGCCGTGCCGCCGCCGTGAGCGCGCGCGGCTGACCATGCCGCTGCCCAAGGAGATTCGCGACGGGCTGATCGAGCGGCACGAGAGGGACGAACGCGCCGCGAAGCGCGAGACGACGCGCGACATGTTGCGGACAATGGGACATCTGGCCTTCTGGGTGTTGTGCGGCCTCGTCCTGTTCGGCTTTGCCTTCCACACCTCGGACCACGCCATCGGCATGATGTTCTGGTATGCGGCGCAC
>JBJMNM010000570.1:0-2128 GCA_045804305.1 Gemmatimonadaceae bacterium
CTGCTCCTTCAGCGAGCTGAACGGATAGTCGCGCTTCAGGATCTCCGGATCGAAAGCGGTGTCGGCCTGCATCTCGCCATCGACGACGAGCGACGGATCGCGTTCCTTCAGGATCTGGGCCGCGCGCGCCATCTTCTCCGCGTCAGGATGCTTGACCGAGCCGAAGTTGGAGAAGGACAGCATGGCGATGCGTGGGACGATGCCGAGCATCCGCGTGATGCGGCTCGCCGCGAAGGCGATCTGCGCGACCTGCTCGGCCGACGGATCGATGTTCACCGTGGTGTCGGCGCAGAACACGACGTGGCGCTCGGTGACGAGCATGTACATCCCGCTCACCAGCTTGGCGCTCGGATGCGCGCCGATCACCTGGAGCGCGGGCCGGATGGTCTCGGGATAGTGCATCGTGACGCCCGAGAGGAGCGCATCGGCGTCGCCGCGCGCCACCATGCACGAGCCGAAGTAGTTGCCGTTGAAGAGCTGGCGCCGAGCCTCGTCGAGCGAGAGTCCCTTGCGCTGGCGGAGCTGCCACATGTAGTGCGCGTAGTCCTCGCGCCGCTCCGACGTGGCCGGATCCTCGATCGTGATGTCGGTGAGCGGGATGCGATGCGCTTCGGCGATCTGCTGCACGCGTTCGCGGTCGCCAAGCAGGATCGGGTGCGCGATGCCGTCGTCGACCATGATCGCCGCGGCGCGGATGATCTTCGGCTCCTCGCCTTCCGGAAAGACGATGCGCTTGGGCGCGCGCTGCGCGCGGTTGATGATGCCGCGCATGATCCCGCGCGCACGGCCGAGTCGGAGCTCGAGCCTGTCACGGTAGCCTTCGAGGTCGATGAACTCGCGCGCCACGCCGCTCGCGACCGCGGCCCAGGCCACGGCGGGCGCGACCCAGAGGAGCACGCGGGGATCGAAGGGGAAGGGGATCAGGTAGTCCTGGCCGAAGTGCACGTTGCGCAGGCCGTAGAGCGCGGCGACGGAGTCGGGCACGTCCTGCTTGGCGAGCGTCGCGAGCGCCCGCGTCGCGGCCATCTTCATCTCCTCGTTGATCTCGGTGGCGCGGACATCCAGCGCGCCACGGAAGATGAACGGAAAGCCGAGGACGTTGTTGACCTGATTCGGGTAGTCGCTGCGGCCGGTGGCGATGATGGCGTCGTCGCGTACGGAGCGGACTTCGTCGGGCGTGATCTCGGGCACCGGGTTCGCCAGCGCGAAGATGATCGGACGCGACGCCATCTGGGCGATCATCTCCGGCGTGACCGCGCCCGCCACCGAGAGGCCGACGAACACGTCGGCTCCGACGAGTGCGTCACCCACGTTCCGGGCGGTCGTCCTGCGGACGAACTTCGCCTTGTAGGGGTCCATGTCCCCCTCGGTGCGCCCCTCGTAGATGACGCCTGCCCGGTCGCACATCAGAATGTGCTCCCGCTTCACCCCGAGGCGCACGTAGTGCTCGGCCGTGCTGATGGCCGCGGCGCCGGCGCCGGAAAAGACGATGCGGACCTGCCCGATGTCCTTCCCAACGATCTCGAGCGCGTTGAGCAGCGCCGCGCCGGAGATGATGGCCGTGCCGTGCTGATCGTCATGGAAGACGGGGATGTTCATCGTCTTCCGAAGTGTCTCCTCGATGTAGAAGCATTCCGGCGCCTTGATGTCCTCGAGGTTGATGCCGCCCACCGTGGGCTCGAGGAGTTGGCAGAACTTGATCATGTCGTCCGCGGACTCGGATCCGACTTCCAGATCGAACACGTCGAGGTCGGCGAACTGCTTGAACAGGTTGCCCTTGCCTTCCATCACCGGCTTGCCGGCGAGCGCGCCGATGT
Organism: Gemmatimonadaceae bacterium; assembly: GCA_045804305.1. Lineage (GTDB taxonomy): Bacteria > Gemmatimonadota > Gemmatimonadetes > Gemmatimonadales > Gemmatimonadaceae > AG11. The sequence continues at coordinate 1,818 of JBJMNM010000570.1, forward strand.
TGCCCAGCCCCAGCACGGCCGTGCCGTTCGTGACGACCGCGACGAGGTTCCCCTTGGCCGTGTACTTGTAGACGTCCTCCGGATTGTCCTTGATCGCCAGGCACGGCTCGGCGACGCCGGGGGAATATGCGAGCGACAGGTCCCGCTGGTTGTTGAGCGGCTTGGTGGGGACGACGGCGATCTTGCCGGGTCGTCCGCGGGCGTGATACTCGAGGGCCTCGTCGCGTTTTGTCATGGGCAGACGAGAAAGGTAGCCGGTAGACGCCCGCCGATCACCCCCGCTTCTGCATCAATCGACCTGCCCAGCCCAG
>JBJMNM010000571.1:0-4869 GCA_045804305.1 Gemmatimonadaceae bacterium
CGTGCGGCGCTAGCCCTTGGCTTCTTCGTCGAGGACCTGCATCGCGACGGTGACGAGCCGCTCGAGCTCCTCGTTGGCCGCCTTTGGCAGCAGCGTCTCGGCCCAGCTCTGCTCCTCGCCGCGCGCATAGCGATCGAGCAGGCGGCGGAGGAAGCCGACGAGCGCGACGCGCTGCAGCTCTGCCTTGCGCTGCGCGATGCTGACCTCTTTCTGGCTGCGCACCAGCGACTCGAAGCGATGCGCGTTGCGCAACGCCTTGGCCGTGAGCGACGCGACCGTCTGGCAGAAGCGGACGTCCGCCTCGCTGAACGGATCGGCGTCACGCTCGGTGCGGAGGAAGATCGCACCGATCACCGAGCCCTCCCAGCGGATCGGCACGACGACGATCGAGCGCACGTTGCGCAGGTCGAGCGTGGCCTTGATGCTCGCGAGCGACGGATCGTTCGCGGCGTCGGGGATGAACACCGTCTCGCCGCTCTCGAAGGCGCGCTTGAGCTCCGGGTAGCGGTTCAGGTCCACGACCAGGTTGCGGATGGTCGGATCCTCGTAGCTGGCGACGAGGCGGACCTCGTCCTTGTCCCCCGACAGGAAGATCGCGCAGCGATCGAGGCCGAAGGTCTCGCCGAGCTTGCGGGCGATCGTCTGGAGGACGTCGACGAAATGGAGCGACGAGGAGACTTCCTGCAGGATGTCGACGATGGCGACCAGGTGGTCGCGTTCGCGCTGCAGCTCCGCGACGCGCGCGCGGAGCCGCGCGACCTCGTCACCGGTAGCCGGTGGATCCCCCGTCGGCGCCGCTGGGCTGGTGGGCGGGGGCGCCGGATGCGTGTGCTCCATCGATCGCGGATTGGTGCGCGTTGAACTCGTCGCCGTCGAAGCGGATGACGCGGTTTCGTCCGGTCTCCTTGGCCACGTAGAGCGCGTCGTCGGCCGCTCGAACCAGGTCGTCCGCGTGCTCGATGGCCGGGTGGGGCCAACCCGACACCCCGAAGCTCGCCGTGCGTTGAAGGGTGCCGCCGGCGAAGGTGAATGTATGCCCCTCGATCCGTTTGCGCACCCTCTCCGCGAAGGTGACGGCGGCGTCGAGCACCGTGCCCGGGAGGAGGAGCATGAACTCCTCGCCGCCGTAGCGTCCCACGCGATCGATCTCCCGCGCCTCCTCCTTCAGGATGTTGGCGAGCTGCTTGAGCACCTCGTCGCCCGCCTGATGGCCGTAGGTATCGTTCACGCTCTTGAACTTGTCCAGGTCGCACATGACGAGCGAGAACGGCTCGTAGAGCCGCTGCGCGTGCTGGAACATCTCGTCGATGCGCTCGTTGAGGTGCCGGCGGTTGTCGAGCCCCGTGAGCTCGTCGGTCTGCGACATGAACCGCAGCCGCTCGTTCACCTCGAGCAGCTCCTTCTCGCGCTCCTCGAGCTCCTCCTGGAGGCGCTTGATGCGCAGCATGGAGCGTAGCCGGGCCTTCAGCTCGGCGAAGTCGATCGGCTTGGTGATGTAGTCGTCGGCGCCCGCCTCGAGCCCCTCGACCTTGTTCTCGGTGGAGTCGAGCGCGGTCTGCATGATGATCGGGATGAACGGCAGCGCCTTGTTCCCCTTGATCCGCCGCGCGACCTCCATGCCGTCGATGTCGGGCATCATGACGTCGAGCAGGATGAGGTCGGGCTGCGACCGCTCGACGTACGCGAGCGCGTCGGCACCGTTGGAGCAGGACTCGACGCCGTACCCCCAGCTCTCGAGCCGGACGCGGAGCACCTCGATGTTGTCCTCGTGGTCGTCGACGAGGAGGATGCACGCGTGCTCGTCGGGCTCGCGTCGGCCGGCGCTCGGGGAGGACACCGCCTCGACGGTGGCGTTCGTGCCGCCGTGACCGCTCAGCTCTTCAGCTGGCATTCTGCTTGGCGTCCTTGCCGAGGAACCGCTGAACCTCCGCAACCACGGCGCGCGGCTCGCAGGGCTTGGCGAGATAGCCGTCGCATCCGACTTCCATGGCCTTCTCCCGGTCCGACGCGAGCGCGTGCGCGGTGAGCGCGATGATGGGGATGTCGCGCGTGGCCGGATCGTGCTTCAACACCTGCGTCGCTTCCCAGCCGTCGATGATCGGGATCGAGATGTCCATGAGGATCAGGTCGGGCTTCTCGGCCCGCGCCTTGGCGATCCCCTCTTCCCCATTCAGCGCTTCGCTGACGTCGTAGCCGAAGTGGCGCAGGATGGTGGAATAGACGATGCGGTTGTCCTCGTTGTCCTCGACGAGGAGGACCGTTTTTCCGTTGCTAGCCATGAATGGCCTCTCACCGCTGTCACGTGTTGAGGGCGCAACCGGCGCCGCGGGAGAGTGGCGGCACGACCGGGGGCGTCCGGCACGGCAGACTGCTCCTCGGGACGGGACGCCAGGCGTCGACCTGAGGGAAGAACCTGTAAGTCAGATCACCAACTGACGCCGTTGCACGCAAGTTCCAAACCACAAACCGACCTCCACCGTAGCCACCATGTCCTACGCAGGCCCCTCCCGCGCCCGCGGTTCACGCCGCACTGCCAATGCCGCCAGCGCCGCCGGCCGGCCGACTCCCGGTGCCCGGGCCCCCCGCTCGTCGGCAACCGACGGGGCGGAGACGGATTGGGAGCGTGTGGCGCTCTTCGGGGCGGGGATCGCCCTCGGCATCGCGGTCGGCGCCGGCGCCGCGCTGCTCGCCGCCCCGACCACGGGTGCCGAGACGCGCGCGGCGATCAGCCGCCGCGCGCAGCGCCTCAGCCGGAAGACGTCGCGGCGCAGCCGCGACGCTTGGGCCGACCTCCGCGACGAGCTCCGGAATGCGCGGCTGTCGCTGCGGCGACGCAAAGTCCAACGCGCGCGCCGCCGCGAGCTGGAGCGCGAGGAGCTGGGGACGATCAGCGGCGACCGGGGTCGAGTCGGTTGACCGTAGCTCGGTCAGTCGACCGCTGCCGGTTCAGTTGCCAGCCGGCAGCTCTTTCAGTTCCTCCGACGCCTCGGCTTGATAGTGTCGATCGTTGTACTCCGTCGGCGTCGCGCGGATCGTCGCCTCGTATTGGGCTCGCGCCCGCTCCCGGTCCCCCCGCGCGACGTATACCCGTGCGAGATCCAGCCGGTGCACGAGCCGGCTCGGGTCGTTCCGGACCGACTCCTCCATGTAGCGCTGCGCATCGTCCCAGTTCGCCGAATCGAAGACCCGCCCGCCGAGGAAGTTCTTGGCCATGAACCGGGCGATGCCGCTCAGGCGCATCACGTTGTAGTTCCACATCCCCATCACGTGCTCCGCCCCCGCGTGGCGCGGATCGAGCCGGAGCGCCTCGAGCGCATGGGCGCGCACGTCGCCGGCGTACCGCACCTGGTCGCGCTTGCCGAGCGTCAGCGCTTTCCGGCCGAGCGCGCGCGCCAGATGGAAGTGGCCCTCCGCGTCGGACGGATTCGCCTCGACGGCGTGCCGCGCGTATAGTTCTGCCTCCGCGTACAACCGCTCCTTCTCCTCCTGGCTCGGATCGTATTCGCTGACGTCGACTGCTTCGCGCGCGGCCTTCCAGAGCGCCTCGTAGTTCCTCGGCTCGGCGGCGATCGCCGCTTCGTAGTGCTTCAGGGCGCCGGGCGCGTTCATCGCCGCGTGCTCGCGGTCTCCGAGCGCCACGTGCTCCGCCGCCGATTGGCCGGCGGCACGAGCCGGCAACATCGCGATCGTGATCGCGGCGCCGAGTGCGGCCACTCGGCGCGACGTCGCAACGGACTTGAACATGGAATGCTCCAGAGAATTGGTGGGCGGACGGCGCAGGACCGGGGCGGAGCGGCCGAACGAGCCGGCTCGCCAGCGTAGGGATACCCCGCAGGACACACAATGCTCGCGCTGCGGCTGATCGAGCGGAAGCGGGACGGCGGACGCGTCGAGGCGGGGGAGTGGCGGGCCCTCGCGAACGCCTACGCCACGGGCCACGTCCCCGACTATCAGATGGCGGCCTTCCTGATGGCCTGCTACCTCCGCGGCCTCGACCGCGTCGAGACCCACGCCCTCACCGAGGCGATGCTCCACAGCGGGCAGACGCTCGATCTCGCGTACCTCGACCGGCCGCGCGTCGACAAGCACTCCACCGGCGGCGTCGGGGACAAGGTGTCGATCGTCCTCGCACCGCTCATCGCGTCGCTCGGCGTCGCCGTGCCGATGATGTCCGGGCGCGGGCTGGGGCACACCGGCGGCACGCTGGACAAGCTCGAGTCCATCCCCGGCTTCCGCACCGACCTGTCACTCGCCGAGGCGACCGCGCAGCTCGAGTCGCTCAACTGCGCCCTGCTCGGGCAGACGTCCCAGATCGCGCCGGCCGACCGCAAGATGTACGCGCTGCGCGATGCGACCGGCACGGTGGAGTCGATCCCGCTCATCGCGGCGAGCATCATGAGCAAGAAGCTCGCGGAGGGGCTCACCGGGCTGGTGCTCGACGTGAAGCGCGGCTCCGGATCGTTCCTGCCGGAGCTCGAGCGCGGCCTCGAGCTCGCGCGGACGATGATCGAGCTTGGCGCGGACCACTCGACGCCCGTCGTCGCACTGCTCACGGCGATGGACCGGCCGCTCGGTCGCGCGTGCGGCAATGCGCTCGAGGTGGAGGAATCGATCGCCGCACTGCGCGGCGAAGGTCCGCCCGATCTCATGTCGGTGACCTACGCGCTCGGCGCCGAGATGCTCGTGCTCGCGGGGGCGGCAATGGACCAGGACGCGGCGCGACGCCGGATGGAGCAGGCGATCGGCACCGGCCGTGCCGCCGAGCATTTTCAGAAGATCATCGAGGCGCAGGGGGGCAACCCTGCGGTGGTCGATGATCCGGCGCTGCTGCCGCAGGCGTCCGAGGTCGAGCTGTTCGCCGCGCCGAGA
>JBJMNM010000572.1:0-4814 GCA_045804305.1 Gemmatimonadaceae bacterium
GCGGAACGGCGGGACGGGCGGATCACACCGAAGAGGAGGGTTGTAACCGTCTTGAAGGCCACCCGCTTTCGTGCATTCCTTGCCGTTGCCCTCTCTGCGTCCTCTGTTCTCTGTGGTTCAATTGCAGTTCAAGACCATTTTTACCACAGAGGACACAGAGACAGAGCTAGATGCACGGCGAGCGACGGTCGCGGCGCGACCGCATACCCCGTAGACTCAGAATCTCTTTTTTGTTGTTGCAGAGCCGGCCCTGACGCGCGGAGCTCAGCTCCCGAGCAGGGACGATGCGTAGCATCCCCGTAAATCCGCGTTCCCTGGCAGTTGTGGCCCGCGCGAGCAGAAGGTTCCGCGTTCACCCCGCGCCACGCCTGAACAGGGCGACGAACTGGGCCAGCTCGCCCGAGTTGAGATCGGACACGGCCCACGACTCCACGTCGCCGGTGCGCCACTTCACCAGGTGATAGCCGCGCGCCGTGACGGAAGACTCGCTCCGTGCACCGCCATCGTCCGCCCACGAGTACACGTTGATGACGTGCTGGCGACGCGAGTACACCACGACCGCCACCGGACGCGAGGCGACGTAGTCCAGTCGCCCGCCGACGAGCACGAAGCCGGCCGAGTCGAGCGCCGGCACGGCTGGTGACAACCCAACGCGCCCATTGAACCACGGCTTCACGTTGTGGTGGTCGTTCGACACCACGTCGGTGAGATGTCCCGGCATGAGGGATCGCACGTGACTGGCGAGCAGCTCATCGGCAATCGAGTGCGACGCCACGCCGCGACGAAGCACGGCCGCCGTACCCGCGCTGCTGGCGACGGCGATCACGAGCGCGGCCGCCGCGAGCCGGCTCCAACGCAGCCAGGAGCCGCCGGATCGGGCGTCCCGGGCACGCTGTTGGGAGAGCGCGTTGAGGATGCGTGCCCTGAGCACGTCGGGCGCGGGGTAGTGCATGAGACCTTCCTTCACTGTGCGCGAGGTGGCGGCGAGCGTGGCATACTCGCTCGCGCAATCGGGACATCCGGCGACGTGCTCGCGCATCGCGTCGGCGTCGCCCGCTGAGAGCTCACCGTCGAGATACGCATTCAGCTGATCGCGCGATTCCGTGCAGCGCATGTCAGCTCGCTTCCCGCGCGCCGGCGCCGAGTGCCGCGGCGAGCCGTGTGCGCGCGCGTGAGAGCCGCGACATGACCGTCCCGATGGGCACTCCGATGACGGTTGCGATCTGTGCGTATGACATTCCCTGAACCTCCCGGAGCACCACGACCTCGCGAAACTCGAGTGGCAGACTGCCGACGGCGCGCTCGAGCGCCGCGCGATCGGATCGCGCGATCGCGACTGCGTCCGTCGCCGAGGATCCCTCGACCACCGGCGCGAGGTCGTCGTCGAATGAGATGGTGAGCCGATCGCCCCGCTGGCGCCGGCGCGATGTGAAGCAGCAGTTCCGGACGATCGCCAGGAACCAGGCACGCGGATCGCCGTCGCGGTATCGGTCGAAATACCGGAACGCCCGAAGCGCGGCGTCCTGTACGACGTCCTGCGCGTCGTGCTCGTTCCGGAGCAGATAGCGCGCGAGAGTGTACGCATCGTCCAGATGCGGAAGAATCAGCGCCTCGAATCGCTCGAGCTGATGCTGTGCCATGCCATCCTGATGGGAACCCTGGCGGCCGAACGCGTGCTGCCCACATGAGAGAACCCGTCCGCAGGGTGGATTATTCCCGGCGGCTTCGGCCGGCAAGGTGCCGCCGCCCCTGATGTCGATTTTGGCTCCCCTGGTTCGACGTATTGGTGACGGTCCGAGACGGCCACCCACCAACAGGAGACGACACCCATGACTCGACGCAGACTCTTCACCCTTGCCGCCGTGAGCGGCGGGGAAGTCCTGGCGGTAGCGCTGGTCGCATACCTCTGGGCGGCGCGGTAGCCACTCCCGTCGGCGCGGGCGTTCCGGTCGCGCGGGTTGGCGTGAGGGAAGAACGTGCTGGCCTGGATCGGGATGTCGGCGTAGCTTCGAATGTTCCGGCGACGAGGCCACCGGCGCGGACGCACGCGCCGTCAGCCATCGCCACCTCACAGGAGATCGAGGATGCCGATCAGGAGACCAGTCGCCGCCGTGCAGGTCACCAACTCCGCGGGCCAGTACTCGCACGCGAAAGTCTTCTGCGACGATGGGTCCGTTTGGATGTTCCGCGATGGCGACTGGAGCCAGGATGGACGCCCGCTGCCGGGTAGCCTCGCCGCGAGCGAGCGTGGGCGGGCTGCCGCGGACTCGCTCAACACCGGCGCCGCCGGCCGCGGCGAGCCGGCCGATACGCCGAACAGATACTGACCGGTACTGACCAGCGGCCCCACGGGCCGCTCAGTCGTCTCGTTCGCTCCGCCCTTTCAGTTGCAGCGTGGCCATCGCCCGCGCGACTTCGGCGATCTGCAATGGCGTGAGCTCCGGGTGCGTAGCCCGGAGCCGCCGTCGGAACTCTCGAGCAAGGGCGCGCCGCTCGTCCGTTGGCTCACTGTGCGACTGTTCCGACATCTGTAGGGCTCGGTAGTATGGTGTCTGCTGCATGCGACGCTGGCACTCTACTCGATGCGCGACGCGGGCGACGTGACCCACGACACGCTTGTCGCCGGCCGGCTGTCATCCCGCAGGAGTGAGCGCTGCGAGCGAGTGTCGGGATGACAGAACTAGGACCGCGCGTGCACCGGAAGCCAGAGCACGAAGCTGCTGCCGCGCCCGGCCTCGCTCTGAAGGGTGATCTCGCCGCCGAGCGCGTGCACGATCCGCTGGCTGATCGCCAGCCCGACACCGGCGCCCGGCGCCGCGTGCGGATCGAGCCGCACGAACTCCTGGAAGACGAGCCGCTGGCGATCGGCGGGGATGCCGGCGCCCGTGTCGGCGACCTCGATCGCGCCGCGCTGCCCATCGGCGCGCACGCGCACCGTGACCGCGCCACGGTCCGTGTACTTCACCGCGTTCGACACGAGATTCGACAGCACCTGCCGCACGCGCGCGGGATCGCTGTCCACCACGACGCCGTCATTGGCGTCGTCGACGGCGATCGCCAGGCCCTTCTGCTCGGCCTGCGCACGGAACTCCTCCGTGGTATCACGCGCCAGATCGCCGAGGTTCACCGGCTCGTGCCGCACGTCGAGCTCGCCGGACTCGGCGCGCGCGAGCTCCAGCAGATCCTCGATCAGCCGCAGTGCCTGCGCCACGCTGCGGCGCGCGCGCGCCACGCTCGCCGCCTGACGCGCCGTGAGCGGGTCCATCACGCCATCCTCGAGCAGCTGCATGTAGCCGTCCGCGGCGCCGATCGGGTTCTTCACGTCATGCGTGAAGCCGCGCATGAGACGGGTCTTGCTCTCCGTCACCCGCTCGAGCTCCATGCGCCGGCGCTCCGCCTCGGTCCGCGCCACCGCTTCCTCCTCGAGCGCGCGGGCGAGCTGGCGGTTGAGCGCGCGGTCGCGCCGCGCGAACCAGAACACCACGCCGGTGCCGAGCAGCGCGAGCAGTGCCACGCCGAGCAGAAGGAGACGCTGGCGCTCGATCGCCTGGCGACCCCGCGCGTCGTCCTGTCGTCGCGTCAACGCGACCGACGTTTCGACCTGCTGCAGCGCGGCCAGGGTCGAGTCGTGCAGCGACGTCACTCCAGGGAGCACCGCGTCGAACTGTGCGGGACTCGCGCGGCCGGCCACGTAGTCGTCGGGCAGCGCGTGCCAGCGCACCGTGAACGACCGCAGCGAATCGACCTCGCGCGAAAGGCGCGGACCCATGGGGTCAGTGACCGCCTCGAGGGTGTCCAGCCACTCGCTCTCGCGGCTCCGCACCTGCCGGTACCGCTCCGCCGCGCCGGGCTGATGCAGCCGGTAGGCCTCGTGGTAGTCCACGCCCTCCGAGAACAGCAGGCGAAGCTGCATCACGATGGCATCGGCCCGATCGCTCGTCGCGGCCGCACGGGCCCGCATCTCGCCGAGCTCGCGGGAGAGAACGATGGGCGCAACGGCGAGCGCGAACAGCGCGACCACGACAAACGCGACGGCCGCCGCCGGTAGACCGCCACTCACTCGCCCCAGGGTCCTCGCACCACCCTGTCCGTTGTCCTCGTCTGCGTCTCGCATCTCTCTCCGGCTACGCCCGCGCGGCACGGAGCGTTGGTCGCGCGTGACCTGCGGTAACGCCCGCTCGGCGAGAGACGGTCGTCACTGCGATCAGGGCCGCTCGATCTGCGCGACGGATGGCTGGGCCGACCCTGTCTGGAGCTTCGTCATGAAGCGCTGGGCTTCGGAGATGCGCTCGACCTCGATGGACATCGCGTCGACCGCGCGCTCGATGCGCTGGAGCTGATCCGCCACGTCGGACTCGGGCGACGGGCCCGTGCGCGGTCGCTCGATGCGGCGGCCCAGTGCACGGGCGATCGGCCAGCCAATCACGATCACTGCGCACATCACGAAAAACCCGATCGCGAGATCGACCGCCTGCGGCGGGATGCCGTGCTGCATGTAGGGCGGCATCTGCCCGGTGTGAACCATGATGTCCGGCCTCTGGCGGGCCAGACCCTCCATCTCCCGCACGTGCGCCTCCGCTTCCCGTACGGCGGCTTCCGCCTCGCGCACGCCATCTTGCGCACCGTTCAGCGCCTGCCGTGCCGCGCCGCGCTGATCGGCCGTGGTGGCGTTGGCCAACTGCGTCTGCGCCTCGCGCACGTGCTGCTGTGCTTCGCGCAACTGCTGCTGGGCCTCGCGCACCTGTTGCTGCGCCTCGCGGACTTGCTGCTGCGTTTCACGTGCCTGCTGCGCGGCCTCTCGCGCCCGCTGAGCC
>JBJMNM010000573.1:0-2159 GCA_045804305.1 Gemmatimonadaceae bacterium
CGCGGACCGTGGGGGAGCTGGCCCTTCTGGTCGCCGATCTGCCGCAGGGGCCCGTGCCGGTCAATCAGGCTGCTCCGGTCGTGCCCGCGACCTTCCTGCCCGTCCCGCCGCCGACGAACGGCAAGGCGGTCGGCTCCATGGTCTGCGGGATCCTCACGTTCTTCACCGCCGGGCTCACCGGGATACCCGCGGTCGTCCTCGGTCACTCCGCCCGCAGCGAAATGCAGCGCACCGGCGAGCGCGGCGAGGGCTTCGCCATGACCGGGCTGGTCCTGGGCTGGATGTCGGTCGCCGGATGGGCGCTGATCATCACCATCCTCGTCGTGGCGGCCCTGGCCTCCGCGTGACCTGGGGTGAGCTGCGGTGACGTAGCTCCCCGAGGTGTCTGGAACGTGAATTCGAAGATCATGTACGGCGTAGGGTCTTGACATGCTTTGCATGGCGATGCGGGCGCGGCCCATTTGTTTTGACCGCAGCGTATGAGGTAGGTACGCTCAGACCTTGTGCCTGGGGTGTGCCCTGGCTCTCGTGCGTGCCTTCAACCGCATGGCGAGCCGTCATTGGCCACCGTAATCTGCGCCCTTTCCGCCTGGCGGCGGGAGTCTGCCGGATTCGACACACCCGACCGCGTGGGTCGGCGACGTTCCAGGTTAGCTTCACCATTCGGCACACAGAAACCGGAGAAGTAGTGCCTACGATCCAGCAGCTGGTCCGCAAGGGCCGGCAGGACAAGGTCGAGAAGAACAAGACGCCCGCACTCGAGGGTTCCCCTCAGCGTCGTGGCGTCTGCACGCGTGTGTTCACGACCACCCCGAAGAAGCCGAACTCGGCCCTGCGTAAGGTCGCGCGTGTGCGTCTGACCAGCGGGATCGAGGTCACCGCTTACATTCCGGGTGAGGGACACAACCTGCAGGAGCACTCCATCGTGCTCGTGCGCGGCGGCCGTGTGAAGGACCTGCCGGGTGTTCGCTACAAGATCATCCGCGGCTCGCTCGACACCCAGGGTGTCAAGAACCGCAAGCAGGCCCGCAGCCGCTACGGCGCCAAGAAGGAGAAGTAAGAATGCCTCGTAAGGGCCCCGCCCCGAAGCGCCCGGTCATCATCGACCCGGTCTACGGTTCTCCTCTGGTGACCTCCCTGATCAACAAGGTGCTGCTGAACGGCAAGCGCTCCACCGCCGAGCGCATCGTCTACGGCGCCATGGAGGGTCTGCGTGAGAAGACGGGCAACGACCCGATCATCACGCTGAAGCGCGCGCTGGAGAACATCAAGCCGACCCTCGAGGTCAAGTCCCGCCGTGTCGGTGGTGCGACGTACCAGGTTCCGATCGAGGTCAAGCCCGGTCGCGCCAACACGCTCGCGCTGCGCTGGCTCGTCGGTTACTCCCGCGCCCGTCGCGAGAAGACCATGACCGAGCGTCTGCTCAACGAGCTTCTCGACGCCTCCAACGGCCTCGGTGCCGCTGTGAAGAAGCGCGAGGACACGCACAAGATGGCCGAGTCCAACAAGGCCTTCGCGCACTACCGCTGGTAGTCGCTACCCACATCGAGACCGAGAGAAGACTGAAGCCTTATGGCTACCACTTCACTTGACCTGGCCAAGGTCCGCAACATCGGGATCATGGCCCACATCGACGCGGGCAAGACGACCACCACCGAGCGGATCCTGTTCTACACCGGCGTTTCGTACAAGATCGGTGAGGTCCACGACGGCGCTGCCACCATGGACTGGATGGAGCAGGAGCAGGAGCGTGGCATCACGATCACCTCTGCTGCCACCACCTGTCACTGGCCGCTTGAGGACAACGACTACACGATCAACATCATCGACACCCCGGGGCACGTCGACTTCACGGTCGAGGTGGAGCGTTCGCTCCGTGTCCTCGACGGTGCCGTCACGGTGTTCGACGGTGTCGCCGGTGTCGAGCCGCAGTCCGAGACGGTGTGGCGTCAGGCCGACCGTTACGGCGTGCCGCGCATCTGCTTCGTGAACAAGCTGGACCGTACCGGCGCCGAGTTCCACCGCTGTGTGGACATGATCTCGGACCGCCTGGGCGCCGTCCCGCTCGTCATGCAGCTGCCGATCGGCGCCGAGATGGACTTCAAGGGCGTTGTGGACCTGGTCCGCATGAAGGCGCTCGTGTGGTCCGCCGAGGCGGC
>JBJMNM010000574.1:0-7375 GCA_045804305.1 Gemmatimonadaceae bacterium
CTGCGCGCGGCACTGCGCGGCGGCGCGGACATCACCTTGCTCTGCGCCGGCCAGGATCGCCTGTTCGCGCTCGAGGATGCGGCCTGCGCCGGACGGTATGTCTATCACGTCTCCAAGCGCCTGGCCGAGGTGGAGCTCAATGACGCCGCGCTGGCGGCGTCGCTGATCGATCGGAAGTACGGCGACAACTTGATGCGGCTCTTCAACACCGCGGCGCACGGCCGGGCCCTGGCCGCCGCGGGATTCGAGGAGGATCTGGCGGCGTGCGCGGCCGTGGACTCGTTCCCGGTCATTCCGATCTACCAGGACCGTCTGATCACCAAGCTGGGGCCCGAACGCGAGCGGTAACCCCCGTGGGTAGTTCTGTCCTCAAGCGCGAGCTGACCGGCATCGCGCTCCTCCTGTTCTCGATCTTCCTCGCCGCCGCGCTGCTCTCCCTCGCGCTGCGGGGTGTCGGCGCAGCCTTCGACATGGGCCCCGTGGGGCGCTTCCTGTCCGAGCCGCTGGTCACGTTCTTCGGCTGGCCCGCCGCCGCCCTGTTCCCCACGGTGCCGGCGGTCCACGCGCTGCGCCTCTTCGACCGCATGAGGTCGGAGACGGACCGCTCGTGGATGATCTTTCTCGCGGGCGTCGTGGCGCTCCTGCCGATCGCGATCGGACTCGGAGCCCACGCGCCGCAGGGCGAATACTCCCACGCCTCGGGCCTCTGGGGTGGGTTCATCGCCTACTACTGGCGATCCTGGTTCGGCAGCGTGGGCGCATGGGTCGTCGTCGCGCTCGTCGGCAGTGCGCTCACCGCAGTCACACTGCGATGGAACCCGATCCGCATGCTCGTTGGCCGTCGGGTCCCCCCGGCCGTCGCTGCCGCCACGGCGAGCTCGAGCGAAGATGCGTACACCCCGCCCAAGCGGCGGAAGAAGGGCAAGACCGATCTCGCGCTCTCGCTGGAGCCCGCTCCCGAAGAGTTCGCCGCGATCAGCGATCCGCTCGCGGCCATTCGCGCCTCCGCGTCGGCCGACGCCGACGCCAAGGAGGACGCCGCGATCGAGGAGGCTTCCAAGCGACGGGGCAGGAAGGGTCCCGTGAAGCGCGACGATGAGATCGCCGCGGCCATCGAGGCCACGGAGAAGCCGGAAGCGTCGAGCGACGAGCTGCCCCCGACCGACCTGCTCAATCCCCCACCGGCCCACAACGCCGACCTCGGTCGCCGCGAGCTGGACGCGATGGGCGTGAAGCTCATGGACGCGCTCCGCACCTTCAAGGTCGAAGGAGAGCTGACCGGCCGCACCACCGGCCCCGTCGTCACCCAGTTCGAGGTGTCGCCGGCGCCGGGCGTGAAGGTCCGGCAGATCGCCAACCTGTCGAACGATCTCGCGCTCGCGATGCGCGCGCCGTCGATTCGCATCGTCGCGCCGATCCCCGGCCGCGGCGCGGTCGGGGTCGAGGTGCCGAATCCCACGCCGGAGATGGTCGGGTTCCGCGAGCTGATCGAGCACGTGGACTTCCGCGTCGCGCGCGCCGCCCTTCCCATTGCGCTCGGCAAGGACCTCGAGGGCAAACCGGTCATCGCCGACCTCGCCAAGATGCCGCACCTGCTCATTGCCGGCGCCACGGGCTCGGGCAAGTCGGTATGCGTGAACACGATCATCACGAGCCTCGTGTACCGGCACACGCCGCGCACGCTCCGCTTCCTGATGGTCGACCCGAAGATGGTGGAGCTGTCGGTCTACAACGCCCTGCCGCACAAGCGCCACAAGGTCATCACCGACAACCGGGATGCGGCCTCGGTGCTCAAGTGGGCTGTCCTCGAGATGCAGGAGCGGTACGAGCTGCTCGCCGCCAACGGCTGCCGCAACCTCCAGGACTTCAACCGCCGCGTCCAGGACAAGACGCCCCTGAAGGTGCCTCGGCGGAAGGACGTCGCGTTCGAGGACTCGGTGTATCGCGGCGACATCCTGCCGTACATCGTCGTGATCATCGACGAGATGGCGGACCTGATGATGACGGTGCAGGGCGAGGTGGAGACGCCGATCGCCATGCTGGCGCAGAAGGCGCGCGCCATTGGAATCCATCTGATCCTCGCCACACAGAGGCCGAGCGTGAACGTCATCACGGGCCTCATCAAGGCGAACTTCCCGAGCCGCATCGCGTTCCGCGTCGCCAGTCAGATCGACAGCCGGACGATCATCGACGGTGCCGGCGCGGAGACGCTCCTTGGCAATGGCGACATGCTCTTCATCCCGCCGGGCAAGAGCGAGCCGAGCCGGCTCCAGGGCGCCTATCTGTCGAGCGAAGAGACGGAGAAGCTGATGGCCTGGTACGAGGCGCAGCGCGACCGGCGGCGTGCGGAGCTGGCCGCGAAGGGATTCGTGCTCGAAGCCGAGATGACGCCCGACGAGCCCGACATCCTGGAGACGGTGCGCTCACGCGAAGCAGAGGCGCGTGCCGCGCTCGAAGGAGCCGGCGACGATGGTGGCCCGGCGGATGGTACCCGCGATCCGCTCTTTCGCGAGGCCGCCGAGCTGTGCATCCAGAACCAGTCCGGATCGACGTCGCTGCTGCAGCGCCGGCTGGGCATCGGGTATGGGCGGGCCGCGCGCGTGATCGATCAGCTCGCGGATGCGGGCGTGCTGGACCCGAAGAGCGGGCCGAAGGGACGCGAGGTGCGCGTCGGTCTGGACGATCTCGACCGCATCTGTGGAGGGAGAGAGTGAGCGCCGCCCGTCGGTGCGCGGAGCTGGGGACATTGCTCTCCGTGCTCGCCAGCGTCGCGGCCGCACAGCAGCCGACGCCGGTCCCGACCTCCGCACCTTTGTCTTCCGCACGATCGGATTCGATTCCCGTGTTCGAGCGGCCGAATGGGGCGCTGCTGCGACCCGCCACACTCGTCTACAGCCTCTCCAGCCGCCGCGACACACTGACCACGCCACTCGGCACCCGCACGGTGTCCATGGTGGAGACGGTTGTGGATGGAACGCCGACCTGGCTGGTCGCGGAGTCACGCACGGGCACGGCCGTGGAGACGCGCGATTCGCTCTACCTCACGCGCGCCGATCTGGCGCCGGAACGCTGGGTCGCGGCGATCGGCCGCTCGCAGCTCGCGGCGTCGTTCACGCGCGACACGATGTTCGCCGCGATGCAGACCTATCAGGGGCGCAGTCAGGTCACCACCGGTGTGCCGGCGGGCGTGCTGCTCACGCCGGCGATGGTGGACCGCGTCGTCGAGCTGCTGCCGCTCCAGACGGGCTTTCGCACCGGTGCGTCCCTGCTGCTCCTGGAGATGGGTGCGCCGCGCACCATGCCGGCCGAGCTGACGGTCGAACGGGAAGAGAGCTGTGCGCTCCCCGATCGACCGGGCGACTGCTGGGTGGTGCTGCTCCGCTCCGGCGCCATCGAGGAGCGTCTCTGGGTGACCAAGCTGGCGTCGCGCGTGGTGAAGACGGAGCAGGCGACGGGTGCCGGCCTTCTCACCGGCGTCCTGACGTCGGAGACGTTCCCACCACCGCCCGCGGTGCCACTCGCCGTCGCGCCTGTGGATTCGACTTCGATCCCGACGGCGCTGTACCCCGCCCGGTGTCCGCCGCCCTGCGCGCCGTGAGCTCGTCGTAGGACAGCATTGATCTGATGTCGCGCGCACGCCGACGGTGCTGGAGGCCGTCGGCGTCCGTGTATCCTGGGCCCATGTCAGCGGCCAGGCAGGCATTTGGCGAGCGGGGCGAGCGGATAGCGGAGCGGTGGCTGAGGCTGCGGGGCTGGCGGGTTGTCCAGCGTCGGTTCCGCAGCGGCCACCGGGACATCGATCTCGTGATCGAGCAGGCCGGCGTTGTGGCGTTCGTCGAGGTCAAGGCTCGGCAAGGCGACCGATTTGGAGATCCGGTCGAGGCCGTCAACTGGCGGAAGCAGCGGGAGCTGGGTCGTTCCGCCCGGGTCTGGATCGACCGCCATGGCCGCAAGGACGAGGCGTATCGCTTTGACGTGGTGGGGGTGCTGGTCTCGGGCGAACGGGTCCGGATCCGGCATGTGGCGAACGCATTCTCGCTGCACCTTTCGGCTTGATTTCGGGTGCCCGGCTTCGTATTTTATTCGGGTATCGGGTCGCCTGCTTTTCCGGTACGCTTATGTCCGCGTGGCCAGAGGAATCCACGACAAACGAGAGGATGTAGAAGAATGGCTGTGTCCACGATTGCAGACGACAAGAAGAAGGCGTTGAACCTCGCCATCGCGCAGATCGAAAAGAGCTGCGGAAAGGGTTCGATCATGCGTATGGACGCGAAGGAGAAGGTTCGCGTCGAAGCGGTGCCCACGGGCGCAATCAACCTCGACGCCGCGATCGGCGTCGGTGGAATTCCTCGCGGCCGAGTCACCGAGATCTACGGACCGGAATCGAGTGGCAAGACCACGCTCTGTCTCCACGTGGTCGCGAATGCACAGAAGCTGGGTGGCGTGGCCGCGTTCATCGATGCGGAGCACGCGCTGGACACGGAGTACGCGCGCAAGCTGGGTGTGGACGTCGAGTCGCTGCTCATCTCGCAGCCCGACACTGGTGAGCAGGCCCTCGAGATCTGCGAGATCCTCGTGCGCTCCGGCGCGGTGGACATCGTGGTCATCGACTCGGTCGCGGCGCTGGTGCCCAAGGCGGAGATCGAGGGGGACATGGGTGACAGTCACGTCGGCCTTCAGGCGCGTCTCATGAGTCAGGCGCTTCGCAAGCTGACCGGTGCGATCGCGCGGTCCAAGACGATCGTGATCTTCATCAATCAGCTGCGTGAGAAGATCGGCGTCATGTTCGGCAATCCCGAGACGACGACGGGGGGCAAGGCGCTGAAGTTCTACGCCTCCGTGCGGCTCGACATCCGCCGCATCGGGCCGGTGAAGGAGAAGGAGGAGGTCGTGGGTTCCCACGTCCGCGTGAAGGTCGTGAAGAACAAGGTCGCGCCGCCGTTCAAGCAGGCCGAGTTCGACATCATGTACGCGGAAGGGATCAGCCACACCTCGCTGCTCGTCGATATCGGCGCCGAGGCGAACATCATCGAGAAGTCGGGCGCGTGGTACAGCTATAACGGTCAGAAGATCGGCCAGGGCCGTGAGAACGCGAAGATGTATCTCAAGGACAACCCGGTGATGATGGCCGAGATCGAGGAGAAGGTGAAGGTGGTGTTGGGAATCAACGGCGATCAGGCGGGTACGCCGCCCGAGGCCGACGAGGCGGAATAGGGCCTGTGTCAACGTGTCGGCGCGTCCAGCGCTGGCACCGCAAATGCGAGCAAGCGCTGTCCCGCCGCTGGCCGGGGTAGCACGACATAGAGGGGCCGAGGTGTCGCTCTCTGGAACCGATGGGGCCCGGAATCCCCACCGTGACTGGAGGTCGCGCCTCGGCTCTTTTTTTGACTCCTCGCGGAAGTCCGAGATCGATGCGCCGGTCGCAAGAGCAACAGCTTTTGAACTGCTCCAACATCCAGCGGATCATTCCGAGTGGCTGTCGGACTCCCAGTGGCCCGCCATGCGGCTGCGACCACGCGGGCATCGTTCCTTTACTCGTCGAGATCGTCGGAGGGCTGGCATCTGTCCTTGGGGGGTGCGCCGAATAGCGCCCTCATCAGCCCTCCGACGCGCTTTGGTTCGGTGAGCGGATCGCTCTCCGCAACCCCACGCCGTCGTGCGGTTGCCCGACTGAGGGACTGACCAGTAAAGGATGGATGCTGGCATGGTCGATCGGCATGGCGGGCCATTAAGAGTCCGACAGCCACATGGAGCGATCCGCTGGATGCTGGAGCAGTCCCATGCTGTTGCCGTTCGGGCGGGCGCATCGACCCCACCGTCGGGTCGTTCACGAGACGATCCCATCGTTCCTGCCTCTTCCGCTGTTTCCGTGCATTCTGTTTTCAGGCGATCATTCTGGCTTATCGGGCGATGATGAACATGATCACGGCTATCATTCCGGCTCAGCGCCATCCTGGCCGCTTCGAGCTCGTCGTCGACGGAAAGAGCGTCGCCACCTTGTCGCTGGAAGTGATTGAACGGCTGCACCTCGTGGTGGGGGGCAGCGTGGCCGGAGTCGAGGAGCGGATCGCGCGGGAAGCCGCCCAGCTCAAAGTCTACGACCGCGCGCTCAACATGCTGGCCTTCCGCGCCCGTTCCTCGGCGGAGCTCGGGCGTTTGCTCGTGCGGAAGGGCGAGGCCAAGGAGCTGGTCGATGCCGCCCTCGGACGGCTGAAGGAGCAGGGCCTTCTCGACGACGCCGCCTTCGCTCAATCCTTCACCCGGGCGAAGGTCCTCGGTGCCCAGCAGTCCAGGCGACGCGTGCAGCAGGATCTGGCGCGAAAGGGCGTGGCGCGGCAGGTCACCGACGCCGCGATCGCGACCGTGTTCGAGGAGGAACAGGTCGACCAACGGGAGATCGTCGAGCTGGCGGCTCGGAAGAAGCTGCGCACGCTGACAAAGGTCGATCCCACGGTGCGGCGTCGACGGTTGTACGCATTCCTGGCGCGGCGCGGCTACGACAGCGAGGACATTCGCCGCGCGATGGAGGCGGTGGGCGAAGAGCTGCGCGGCGGCGAGGAGACCGAGGAGTAGCGTCCGCGCGCACTCCCTCAGGTCGGCTGCGGCGGCGTATATTCAGCCTCATATGCTCGCCTCCGACATTCGCCGTCGCTTTCTCGACCACTTCGCGCGCCAGCAGCACGTCGTCCGCCCGAGCTCCTCGCTCGTGCCGTCGGACGATCCCACGCTCCTGTTCGTGAATGCGGGGATGGTGCAGTTCAAGAAGGTGTTCCTCGGCATGGAAGAGGCGCCCGAGGGAAAGCGTCGCGCCACCACGGCGCAGAAGTGCGTTCGCGCGGGCGGCAAGCACAACGATCTCGAGCAGGTGGGGCATACGGCCCGGCACCACACCTTCTTCGAGATGCTCGGCAACTTCTCGTTCGGCGACTACTTCAAGCGCGACGCCATCCGCTTTGCGTGGGAGCTGCTCACTCGGCCCGACGGGTTGGCGATCGATCCAGCGCTGCTTCGGGTGTCGGTGCATCAGAGCGACGACGAGGCGTTCGGGCTCTGGCAGGAGATCGCGGGGCTGCCGGCCAGCCGGATCTATCGGCTGGGCGACGCGGACAACTTCTGGCAGATGGCCGACACCGGGCCGTGTGGCCCGTGCACGGAGATCTACGTCGATCTGGCGAAGATCGTGAAGGACTTCCGGTTCCCTGCCGGCGCGAGCGGCGAATGGACCGATCTCGGGCGCAGCGAGTTTTCCCAGTCTGCGTTCGTGGAGGGGGCGGAAGCGGGGCGCTTCCTGGAGATCTGGAACCTCGTGTTCATGCAGTTCGACCGGCAGGCCGACGGCACGCTGAAGCCGCTGCCCAAGCCGTCGGTGGATACC
>JBJMNM010000575.1:0-11397 GCA_045804305.1 Gemmatimonadaceae bacterium
CGAGTACATCACCGCCGCCCAGGTGCTCGGCCTGCCGCACCCGCCCGGCAACCCGCTGTTCGTGCTGATCGGCCGTGTGTTCGCGCTGATCCCGATCTCGTCCTCCATCGCCGTCCGCATCAACGTGCTCGCGGCGGTGTGCAGCGCGATCTCGGCGGGGATGTGGTTCCTGATCACCGAGCGCGTGCTCGTGGGGTGGCTGCGCGAGCGGTGGCATCGCGTGTTGGGCGGGTCGCTCGCCGCGCTCATCGGCGCGACGGCGTTCACG
The DNA here is from genome assembly GCA_045804305.1 of Gemmatimonadaceae bacterium. Classification (GTDB taxonomy): domain Bacteria; phylum Gemmatimonadota; class Gemmatimonadetes; order Gemmatimonadales; family Gemmatimonadaceae; genus AG11. Next base: position 269 of record JBJMNM010000575.1, read on the forward strand.
GTGTGGAACCAGAGCGTCGTGAACGAGAAGGTGTATACGGTGTCGCTGATGGGCATCGCGATCATCAGCTGGCTGATGGTGCGCTGGTGCGATCAGCCCGACGGCCGCAGGGCGGACCGCATCCTCGTGCTCGTGGCGTACCTGTGCGGGCTCGGCTACGCGAACCACATGGCCGGCATGCTGGCCGCGCCGGCCGTCGGTCTCGCGGTGATCATCGTCCGCTGGCGCACGATCCTGCGCTGGAAGCTGCTGCTCGCGTGCAGCGGCGCGCTGGTGCTCGGCATCACGCCGTTCGCCATGCAGCCCATCCGCGCCGCGCACTTCCCCGCCCTGAACGAAGGCGAGCCAACCGCGTGCCGCACGGAGCTGAACTTCTCCTGCACGTTCAGCGCGGGCACGAAGGACGCGTTCATGTACAACTTCAATCGCGGCCAGTACGGCAAGCCTGATCTCGGCGAGCGGCAGGCGCCGTTCACCGGGCAGCTCGACATGTGGTGGTTCTACTTCAAGTGGCAGTGGCTGCGCGACGCGCACATGGATCATCAACTGATCCAGAATCTCCTCGGCGCGCTGTTCCTCGTGCTCGGCTTGCTTGGCGGTTACGTGCACTGGCAGCGCGACCGGCGCAGCTTCTGGTATTTCGGGTCGCTGATGTTCACGATGACGCTCGTGCTCATCTACTACCTGAACTTCAAGTACGGCGCGTCGCAGGCCCCCGAGCTCACTGGCGTGGCGCGCGAGGTGCGCGACCGGGACTATTTCTATCTGTGGAGCTTCTCCGCCTGGGGCGTGTGGGCGGCGCTCGGGCTGATCGCGGCGTGGGAGTCGCTCGCCGCGTTGATCGACCGCGAGCCGGTGGTGGCGGGCCGCGCCACCACCGAGCAGCCGACGCGCCGTGGTCTCGGACTGGCGTCGCCGGTGCTGGCGCTCGCGTTCATACCGCTGTTCACGAACTGGACGACCGCCTCGCGCGCCGGCCAGACCGACACCGCCGACTTCGCGCGGGACCTGCTCAACTCCGTGGAGCCGTACGGCGTGCTCGTCACCGTCGGCGACAACGACACCTTCCCGCTGTGGTACGCGCAGGAGGTCGAGGGCGTGCGCAAGGACGTCGTCGTCGCCAACACGTCGCTGCTCAACACCGACTGGTACACGCGGCAGCTCATCCGCCGCCCGGTGTACGAGTATGATTCGCTGAAGGGGCCGTCCGTCTATCGCGGCAGGGTCTGGCCGAAGCCGAGCGGCTCGCCCATCCACATGACGATGGCGCAGGCGGACTCCGTGCCGCCGTATATCCAGCTCGATCGGCCGATGACGTTCCAGGGCGGGCCGATCAAGGCGACGATCGACCCGGCCCGCCTGTCCATCCAGGGCGTGCTCCAGCGCGCGGACATCTTCGTGCTCCGCATGATCGCGGACTCGTTCAGCGAGCGCCCCATCTACCTCAGTCGAACGTCGGCCGGCTACGGGAGCGAGCTGGGACTCGGCAGCTATCTGCTCACGCAGGGCCTCGCGACCAAGATCTTCGTGGCACCACCGGCGCCGAACAAGGACACGCTCATGGTCTCGGGCGCCGGCTGGGTGGACGTCGCGCGCACGAAGACGCTCTGGGACAGCGTGTTCGTCGGCTACAAGACCCTCGCCAAGCGCAGCGACTGGGTGGACCGGCCGTCCGTCGGCATTCCCTACCTGTACGTGGCCACGGGGCTGATGCTGTCCGAGGTGCTCCAGTCCACGGGCGACGCGAGGGAAGCCGCCAAGGTGCTCGGCGACGCGAAGCAGGTGGCGCGTGCGGTCAAGCTCGACGACCTGCTCGCACAGATGGAGGCGCAACCCGCGCCGACACCGGCCGGCCCCGTCAATCCGTTGCTCGTGCCTCCGGGTGACACGGCGCGCGGGAGGACGGCGCCGGCGAAGCCGTAGCGATACCGAAGGCGAACACGGTTCGCGAGCGGTACTCCTCGCCCGGCCGCAGCACGGTTGTCGGAAACGACGGCTGATTGGGCGAGTCGGGAAAGTGTTGGGTCTCCAGGCAAAAGCCCCCCCGATGCCCGTAGATTCTGCCGTCCTTGCCGCGGATGGTGCCGTCGAGAAAGTTGCCGGAGTAGAACTGCATCCCCGGCTCGGTGGTGTACACGTCGAGGGTGCGGCCGCTGGCCGGCTCGACGACGCGTGCCGCATGCGCCAGCGACCGATCGCCGGCGCGCCGACGGAGCACATACGAGTGATCGTAGCCGCCGGCATGGCGCAGCTGCTCGTGCGGCTCGCCGATGCGCGCCCCGATTCGCGCCGGAGAGCGGAAGTCGAATGGCGTGCCCTCCACCGGCGCGAGCTCACCGGTCGGGATCAGCGACGCGTCGACGGGCACGTACGCATCCGCGTGGACGGAGAGCTCGTGCTCGAGAATCGACGCGCACCGTCCGGCGCCGAGATCGAAGTAACTGTGCTGCGTGAGATTCACGACGGTGGGGCGGTCCGTGCGGGCGGTGTAGTCCACCGCCAGCTCGCCGCGAGCGGTGAGCGTGTACGTCACCAGCGCCTCGAGCGTCCCCGGATAGCCCTCGTCGCCATCGGGGCTCACGAGCGTGAAGGAAACGCTCGCGGCTCCGTCGCTCGGACGAGCCGTCGCGCGCCAGATCGCCTTGTCGAACCCGCGTACGCCGCCATGCAGATGCTGGCGCCCGTCGTTCCGCGCGAGCTGATAGGTCGTGCCGTCGAGCGCGAACCGCCCCTGCGCGATGCGGTTGCCGTACCGCCCGACGATCGCGCCGAAATAGGGCGAGTGATGGAGATATCCATTCAGTGTGTCATGCCCCAGCACGATGTCGCCGAGCGTACCATCGCGGTCCGGTGCTCGGAGCGACACCACCGTTCCGCCGTACGTGATCGCGCGCAGCTCGAGCCCGCCGGCGCGCAACGTGAACATCTCGACTCGCCGCCCATCCGGCATCACGCCGAAGGCCGACGTGCTGATCACGCCTCGCCCATCACGAGCCCTTCGATCGTGTGACCCTGCACGATCGGCTCGAGCCGATCCACGATGCGACACGCGAGATGCGACTGCACCGTCTCGGGCAGCGACGCGTGAAACCCGCGCGTCACCTGCAGGTCGTGCCGATCCGCGTTGTGCGCGTCGGGCGCGTCCGCGCCCAGCACCAGCACGGGACGCGACTTGTCGGACTGGTTGGCGGTGCCGCGGTGGATCGTGAGCGCTGATCGCACGGAGATGTCGCCCATCTTCGGCATCTTGCGTTGCGCCCGGGCCTCGTAGCGCCCGTAGAGCGACTTCGGCGGGAACATTTCATGCTCGAACCCATCGGGCGCATCCCATTGCGTGCCCGGCGCGATCTCGAGCGGGCCCATGTCCTCGTGCACGTCGACCCCGGTGAGATTGAACGCGAGCGAGTTGAGCCGCCGACCGACGAGCGTCTCGGGCGGCGCCGGGAAGTCTCGGTGCCACGGCTGATTCAATGCACCGGGCCCTGGCACGTCGAAGCCGATCTCGACGATGCGATAGTCGGGGCCGAGCACGGCTTCGCACACGGTCACGACCCAGGGATGGGTCACGAGATCCACGAAGCCGCGGATGCGCTCGGGGTGAATCTCCACGTAGTACCGCTTGGGCCCGCGGCCCACGGCGCCGCCCGGCCGCGAGAGCGCATCCTCGAACAGCACGTCGATGTCCTCGCGCATCGCCTGCGCCCACTCGCGCGTGAACCCGCCACGCAGGGCGATGATGCCGTCGCCGTAGAGGCCGCCCATGATGGCCGCCACGTCATACGTGGAGGCAGTCGCGCCGACGCTACCCGGGGTCCTGTCGAATGTGCTCGTCGCGGTCATGCAATCTCTCCGGTGTCAATGGCATTCACCCGCCGGCTTGGCGAGCAGCGTGCCAGCCGGCACGGCCTCACCGAAGACCGGCTCGCCGGACGTGCTCCAGGTGAACTTCTGCATGCGGATGTTGCGATCCCACCCCGGCGTGGTGGAGGTCTTGGAGTGGTAGACGATCCAGTTCTCGGTCCCGTCCGGCGACGTCGTGAAGCTCGCGTGTCCCACGCCGTAGACGCCGGCGTTGCCCGAGAAGACAGGACCGGATTTGCTCCAGCTCGCGGGACTCATCGGATCGGCCGCGGCGCTCTGGAGCCGCAGCCGACCGAGCTGGTAATCCTTGAGCCATGACTCCTGCGCCGAGTAGACGATCAGGACGTCGGCGCCATGCTGCACGAACTCGGGCCCTTCCTCGAGCGGCAGCTCCGTACCCATCTCCCACTTTTCCACGGGCGCGGCAATCTGCACGCGGTTGCTCGCGATGTGCGTCGGGCTGTCCATCCGCGCGATGTATAGCTGCTGCTGGGTCTTGTCGGTCGTCGCGTTGTTCGCCCACCCCGACCACACGGCGTAGCGCTGCGTTCCGATCTGCGCCGTCGTGAGGTCGATCGCCCAGCGATTCCCCTGCCCCGTGCCGAGGCTGTCGCCGGTGTAGAGCATGCCGCGGTCCGTGTAGGTCCCGAGCGCGTCGGTGCCGTCCGACTCCAATACGCCCGCATGCTGTGCGGTGAACGGCGCGCCCGGCGCAGTGTTGCCTGCGGCGTAATAGATATACCAATGAGGCGAGATGTAATGCAGCTCCGGCGCCCACACGTTCGAGCGGTTCCACGCCGTGTCGCTCGTCGCCGGCGCCGCCCAGACCATGCTCGGTGGTGCTGTGATCACGCCGGTCAGCGTCGCTGACTTTGAAACCCAGATCTTGTTGTCGACCGACTGGATGTAGTAGTACATGCCGTCCTGCTTCACCACCCACGGATCGGCACCGGCGGCGAGGGGGTTGGCGAACGTGCACTGCGCCGGCGGCGGATCGACGATGGGTGTCGTCGCCGCACCACCACCGGCACAGCCGGCCAAGCTCGCGCCCAGGAGCGCGAGCCCCGCCGAGCGAATCCGCACGTGCAGGCCCTTCGCTGCGCTCAGGACGACAGGCAAGGCGACCGACATCACCAGTTCGGGTTCTGCTTGACGTTCGGATTGAGATCCACTTCCGACTGCGGAATGGGCAGCAGCTCCGACTTGCCGGCCACGAAGAACTTGAACTCCGCGTCGCAGCCCGCCGCCTTGTTGGCGCGGGCGGCACACGCCGCGCTCCCTTCGTCGGACGGCACGACCGCGGCGAACATGTTCTGGCGCTGGAGATCCAGCCACCGCTGCGACTCGAGCCCGAACTCGACCAGCCGCTCGTGGAGGATCGCGTCGCGCATCTGCGTCTGGCTGAGCCCCGCCGGCAACGCCGCGAGGTTCACGCTCGTGCGCTGCCGCACCTGGTTCACGTACGGCGCCGCATTCGCCGGTTGACCCTGCTCGTTCAGCGCCTCCGCATACATCAGCAGGACGTCCGCATAACGCAGCACCTTGTAGTTGAGCGACGCTTCCCAGCTCTGATCCCCGTTCGTGTTCCAGTACTCGCTGTACTTCTTGAAGAACAGATCGTTCGGGTTCCGGCCGCGCGACGGGTTCACGAACGGCTCTCCATAGACGTTCTCGGCCGGACGATTCCAGAACACCGTCGCGTTCAGGCGGGAGTCGTACACGGCCCGGTTGAGCGTGTCGGGGAAGAACTGATTGAAGAACCAGCGGGTCGGCCGGCCGTCGCAGTAGCTCGGCCCGCACGCCCCCACCATCTTTGCGATGTTGAGCCCGTAGATGCCCTGCGAGCCGGCGAGATCGGGATTGCCGAACTGCACCTCGAACAGCGATTCCTGGTTGTTCTTGCCGGCCGCGGTAAAGTTGCTCGCGTAGTCCGGCGCCAGGCTGTAGCGGCCGGACTGGATGACGGGCAGCAGCTGGGCCGCCGCCTCCGACCACTTCCGCTGCTGCAGCAGCGCCTTGCCGAGCATGGCCCGCGCTGCGCCCGACGTCGCGCGCCCGATGTCGGCCCCGGTGTACGCGGCGGGGAGCACCGGAATCGCCTCGTTCAGATCCTTCTCGATCTGCGCCCACACCGCCGCCGATCCGGCGCTGGCCGGCTGATCGGTCGGCGTGGAGGGAGTGAGCTGGAGCGGAATGTTGCCGCCGTACAGCGTGATGAGGTGGAAGTAGTACAGGGCGCGAATGAACTTCGCCTCACCCACGATGCGCGATCGCAAGGTGGGATCCATGTCGATGTTGGGTACGTTCGCAATGACCTGATTCGCCCGGAAGATCCCGAGGTAGGTCTCGTACCAGGTGTCGCGGTTCACGTCGAAGTCGTACGTGACGAAGGTGAACTTGTTGAAGTTCGCCAGGTCGGTCCACGGGCTCGGGCTGAATCCCTCGTCCGACCGGATGTCGTACGAAAAGGCCTGCCATCGCTGGAAGGTGCCGAGGCGGATGAGCGAGTTGTACGTGGCGTTGATCCCCTGGATCGCGCCGGCCTGCGAGGTCCAGAAGGTCCCCGTGCTCGGCTGATTGGGGTCCGTCACGTTCGTGTCGGCTCGGCAGCCCGCGAGGACCGCGCCGAGAGCCAACACCGGAAGAGCGGCGCGGAATCGCATCGCGAGAGGGTGTGAGAGTTGGGTAACCGTGCGTGGGTTTCGCATGATGTGCCTCAGAGCCGCAGGTCGAGGCCGATCGTGACCGTGCGCGGATTCGGGTAGATGTATCCGTCGTCGATGCCGCGGGCGAGCGGATCACCATAGCCCAGAATCTCCGGATCCCACCCGCTGTACTTCGTCCACGTGTACAGGTTCTGCAGATTCAGGTACACGCGCGGCTGCCGGATGCTCGTGCCGAACTGCCGTACCAGTCGATCGGGGATCGTGTAGCCGAGGATCACGTTCTTCAGTCGCGTGTAGCTGCCGCTCTCCAGCCACCGGTCCGACGCGACGGTGGCGTTCTCCGCGCCGGCCGCGCCGAAGACGGCGCGCGGCGTCGTGGTGCTCGGATTCGTCGGCGACCACGGGCTCAGTTCGGCGCGCGAGTTGTTCAGGTCGTCCATGCGCTCCGTCCAGTACCGCACGGCGTTGTAGATCTTGTTGCCGTACGCGCCCGTGAAGTTCAGCCCGAAGTCGAACGCGCCCATGCGGCCATCGAAGAACAGCCCGCCCTGGAGCTTCGGCACGCCATTGCCGGCGTCGTAGCGATCGTTGTCGTTGATCGTGCCGTCGTCGTTGATGTCGGCGTACTTCACGTCGCCGGGCTTCGCGCCGGGCTGGATGACGACGCCCTTCGAGTTCTTGTACGCGTCGACCTCGGCCTGGTTCTGAAAGATCCCCACCATGTGGCGCACGTAGTATTCGCCGATCGGGCTGCCCACCGCGGTACGCGAGATGGACTGCCCGTTGATGCCGCCGGCGAAGATGGGCTGGCCGCCGTTCCCCAGCGACACGACGCGGTTGCGCGTCGTCGTCAGGTTGAGCGCGCTGTTGAACTGCAGCCTGCCGCGCTCCATGTGGTGCCGCGCGCCCAGCTCGAAGCCCGAGTTGCGCACGCTCCCGGCGTTCACGATCGGATTCCCACCGGAGCCGAGGTCGGGCGCCAGCGGAACCGAGACGAGCAGCTGGTCGGAGGTGTTGCTGTAGTAGTCGGCGGTGATCGTGAGCGCCTGGCCCATCATTCCCAGGTCGAACCCGACGTCGTTCGACTTGTTGCGCTGCCACTTGAGATCGGGGTTGGTGAGCACCGTCTGGATCGCGCCGCTCACCGGCGTGCCGTTGAAGATGTAGTTCACGTTCGAGGCGATCGGCGCGAGATAGGCGAAGTCGCCGATGTTCTGGTCGCCGAGCACGCCCGTGCTCGCGCGGAGCTTGAGGAAGTCGAGCCGGTTCGCGAACGGGATGGACTTGTAGAAGCCTTCTTCGCTCACGACCCAGCCCGCCGAGACCGCGCCGAAGTTGCCGCAGCGGTTGTCGGGGCTGAAGCGCGACGAGCAGTCGTGACGTCCGCTCGCGGTGAGCAGGTACCGGTCCATGAACGCATACGTCGCGCGCGCGAGGAGCGCGTTGGTGCGGAAGGGGATCGAGAAGCCGGTATTGCTCGCCCCGGCGTTCGCGCCGGCGTTGATCTCCTGGAGCGTCTCGTTCGTGTACCCCTGCCGATATGCCGACAGCCGGTCGTAGTCCACGCGCTGCGACGACGTGCCGGCCACGGCGCTCACCCGATGCGCCCCGCCGCGATAGCTGTCGTCGAAGTTCAGGAGGTTCTCGACCAGCACCGACGTGCCCGTGGCACTCGCGTTGGTAAGCGTCGCATAGGGGTTCGCCGAGAGGTACCGCAGTTGCGCGATGCTCCGCCAGTTCGTGACCGTGGAGTCGTTGTAGTTCAGCCCGACGTTCAGCCGGTAGTGGAGCCTCGAGAGCAGCTCGACGTCGCCGAACACGGTGCCCAGGGCCTGATTGGAGCGGAACTTGTTGTTCTGCGCCTGGAGCTCGCCGACCGGATTCGTGCCGTATGTCGGACTGGCCGGGCTGCCGTAGCCGTAGCCGCCGGGATTCGCCGGATCATAGATGGGGACCGTCGGCGTCATGCGCACCACGTCGATGAGCGGATAGCCGTTGAGCCCCTGCCGATCGCCGCGCGACACCGCCAGCGCTTCGCCGAAGCTGAACCGTCCGCGACGAGCGTCGCTGTTCACGCGGAGGCTATAGCGGCGGAAGTCGGTCGTGATGATCGTGCCCTGCTGCTCGAGGAAGCCGCCGCTCACGAAGTAGCTCTGGTCCGCCGAGCCGCCGGAGAGCTGCAGGTTGTGATCCTGGATGGCGCCGCTGCGGAACACCGCGTCCTGCCAGTTGGTGCTGACGTTCGTCGCCGTGGTGACGCCGGCCGGGATGCTGGCCGGCGCGAACCCGGCATTCAGGTAGGCCTGCGTGTTCAGCGCCTGCCACTGCGTCGTGCTCATCATGTCGATGCGCTTGGGCACCGCCTGATAGCCGTAGTACGTCGACAGGCGCAGCTCGTTGGCGCCCGCCTGGCCGTGCCGCGTGCGGATCACGACCACGCCGTTCGACGCCTGCGCGCCGTACTGCGCCGCCGCCGACGCGTCCTTCAGCACCTCGACCGATTCGATGTCGTCGGGGTTGAGGTTGGGATTCTCCGTCATGTACATCCCGTCCACCACGTACAGTGGCGAGGGTGTGCCGAAGCCGTTCTGCCCGCGGATGATGATCTGCGCCGGCCGGCCGGGCTCACCCGACGCCGCTACCGTGACGCCGGCCGCTCGCCCGCGCAGCGCTTCCTCGATCGTGGCGACCTTCTGATCCTGCAGCTCGGTGCCGCTCACGCTGGCCACCGCGCCGGTGATGTCTCGCCGCTGCTCGGTGGTGTAGCCGACGATGACCTGCTCGGCGAGCGTGGTCGGCGCGGAGGTGAGCGTCAGGTTCGCGGTGGTGGTGCGACCGTCCGCCACGCTGACCTCCTGCTCGCGCGCCTGGAAGCCGAGGCGCTGCGCGCGCAGCCGATACGTGCCCGCCGGAACGCGGGCGATGAGGTAGCGCCCGTCGGCGCCGCTCACGTTGCCCACGCCGAGGCTGGGAATGGTGACCTGCACGCCAGGCAGCGGCGTGCCGAGGTCGCTGGCGACGACGCCGGACACGGAGCCCGTGCCCTGGGCGAGCGCGCTGCGTGCGGGAAGCGCGAGCGCGATGGCGACGAGGGCTCCCGCGAGCCACGCGAGCCGCGACGCGGACCGCGGCGCGACTGCCGCCAATGGATGCCGCTGTGGATGACGCAAGGTGCTGCCCTCCGAAGTGAGGAGTATGGCTATCCGCGACTGTCGCGGACGTCGGTGCGAGGAACGGTGTGGGTCGCGGCGCACCTACCGCGCTCCCGTGATTCCATCGTGATACAGCATCGAGCTCGGCACGCGTTGGCGTGGCAGGCCGGGCCCTTCGACGAACAGCTCGAGCGCCATCGGGCCGTAGGCCTGGAAGTAGCCGACGGTGATCGGATGCAGGCCCGCCTGGAGCGCGACCTGCCCCCAGGTCTCGGTCGTTTTCGGTGACTGCCCGACGGACCAGAAGACGTTGTCCGTGCCGATCCACATCGCCGCGCCATCGTCGGAGCGCGCGAGGAAGGTGTACACGCCAGTGCGCGGCACGCGGACATAGCCCGTGTACCGGAAGGCGAACATCTCGTTCGTGTCGCGCGGCGCGAGGCTGAAGTTCGAGAGCGTGCCCGTCTTGCGCGCGGGGATGTCGCCGGGCTTCTTCTCGGGACGTTCCACCTGCCAGCGCACCGGCCAGCTCATGCGGAAGGCCGGCTCTCGCGTGGTGTCGGCGTAGTACTCGTACGCCAGCCCGGGCACGACCGCCGGCGTGACCGGTACTCGGCCCGGCACGCGACGGTAGTCGGTGCGCGACTCGGGAGCCGCGGTCGCCGTACCGTTCACGAACGAGCGCGCCCGGACCGTCGTGGTGTTCCGCAGCGTGAACGGCGCGCGATAGCGCGGGCTCGCGATCGTCGGCTCGCTGCCATCGAGCGTGAAGTGCACCTCGACGGGCGTCCCCTGCGAGATCGACACGCGTACCCCGTCGGTGAACTCCGGCAGCTCCGGCAGCACGTACGGGGCGAGCCTACGATTCACCGCGGCCGTGCGCGCGGTGTCGAACTTGAGCCGCTCGCGATCGTACGTGAAGAAGCCGTTGAGCTCCACCTCCACGTCGGTGAGCTGCGTGTAGATGCCGGCGCCGATGCCATGTGTATCGCGGTCGTGATACAGCCGCTTGAGCAGCAGCGCGTACCGCTCCTGCAACGCGGTTTCGTTGGGGAACAGCCCACCGTATCCCCAGCTGTCGCCCGCCCACGCGTGGCCGCTCACCTTGTAGCCCAGACCGCCGAATTCGCCAACGACAGCCACCTTCCCCGGCGCACCGTACATCGCCTGCGGACCCTGATAGCGATGCACGTCGATCACGTCGCCGGCGCCTTCGTGCTGCCAGCCGCTCACGTCGTTCACGAGCCGGCTCGGATCCATCCGATGGATGATGCCGACGACGCGCTTCGTGTCGAACTGCCCCCACTTCTCGTTGAACGGCACCCACATCACGATCGACGGTGAGTTCCCCCTGCCCTCGATCATCCGCCGCAGCTCGGCGACGAAGTGCGCCTGCGCGTCCGGCGTGTCGTTCCAACCACTCGGCATGTCCTGCCACACCGGAAGCCCG
>JBJMNM010000576.1:0-8059 GCA_045804305.1 Gemmatimonadaceae bacterium
CATCGGAGCCACCTGAGCGTGGGCGCGAGGACGGCGGAGCGCCGGCCGGCGGGCCGAGAGGGGAATGTCGACGGCGCGCCTGCGGGTCGCCAGGGCGGTGCCGGCAGATGTCGTCAACCTTGTAATCCGGCGGGGCCGCATTAATGTTCCTGCAACGAACAATATCGCTGGCGGATAGTACTGGTCGATCACGGCCGTCGCAATATCGCCCGATGGGCCGAGGCGAGGAAGAGCCGACGCGCGCCCGGCTAACGACCGCGCCTTGCGGCTGGTAGTCGAGACGTGCACGCTGGACGCCTCGTCCGTCCGTCTTTTTGTTCTCTTAGCGAACAATCGCACGTCTTCACCTCTTTCCGCGCTCGCCATGGCTCTCGCAAGGAGAATCCCGATGCGATGGACGCCCCTCCTCGCACTTCCCGCCCTTCTGCTTGCCCTGGCGCCCGCGCGGGCCCAAGGCACCGGCCGCCTCGTCGGCGTCGTCACCGAGTCCCCCGCCGGTCAGCCGGTGAGCGATGTCAACGTGAACGTCATCGGCACGCGCCTCGGCGCGCACACGGGGGCGGACGGGCGCTACGCCATCAGCGGCGTGGCCCCGGGCCGATACCAGCTCCGCTTCTCGCGCATCGGCTTCGCCGCGCGGGCCGATTCGGTGGTCGTCGCCGACGGTCAGACGACGACGCACGATGCCCAGCTGCGGCGCGTCTCCGTGACCCTCGACCAGGTCGTCGTCGTCGGCTACGGCACGCAGCAGCGCTCGCAGCTCACCGGTTCGATCGCGTCGGTCACGCCGCATCCGGAGGAGACGCCGACGACCTCCATCGAGCAGACGCTGCAGGGCGCCGCGCCGGGCGTGCTCGTCACCACGGCGTCGAGCGCGCCCGGCGGCGGGATCTCGATCCGCGTGCGCGGCGGCTCGTCGGTGAGCGGCAACAACGAGCCGCTGTACGTGATCGACGGCTTTCCCGTGGAGAACGATCCGAACGCCGCGAGCGCGGGCAACGCGGGCCGCGACGCCACGGTGACGGTGCCGACGAATCCGCTCGCCACCCTGAACGCCAACGACGTCGCGTCGATCGAGATCCTCAAGGACGCGTCGGCGACGGCGATCTACGGGTCGCGCGGCGCGAACGGCGTGGTGATCATCACCACCAAGCGCGGCGTGGCCGGTGCGCCCAAGGTCTCGCTGGACACCTACACGGGCACGCAGAGCGTGGCCAAGCGGTACGACCTGCTCAACGCCCACGACTTCGCGCTCTTCGCCAACGACTGGGCGGCGTCGCAGAACCAGGCGATCCCCTTCCCCAACCCCGACACGATCGGCGTCGGTACCGATTGGCAGGACATCATCTTCCAGACGGCGCCGATCCGCAGCGTGCAGCTCGGCGCCAACGGCGGCACGGCCGGCGACAACGCGACGCGTTACGCGATCTCGGGCGGCGTGCTCCAGCAGCAGGGCGTGGTGCGCGGCTCGGACTTCAAGCGCATCTCGCTCCGCGGCAACCTCAATCAGGACGTCGGCGCGAAGCTCAAGCTGGGGAGCAACCTGCTCGTCAGCCGCGTGAACAGCAGCCAGGTACCCACGGACGGCTCGTTCAACGCCGGCGCCGGCGCGGTCGGCGCGGCGCTCCAGTACCTGCCGATCATGCCGGTGCGCCGCGACGACGGGCAGTACACGCTGGTCTCGACCGACTGTCCGGCGGCGCTCACGGCGATCACCGTCAACTGCGGGAACATTCCCAATCCGGCGGCGACCGCGTTCGACGTGCAGGACCGGAATGGCGACACGCGCGTGCTCGCGGGCGCCACGGGAGACTACGCGCTGCTCCCGGAGCTGACCTTCCACGTCAACGTGGGCGCCGATCTCACCAATCGCAGTCGCGACACCTACTACCCGCGCACGACGCTGCAGGGCGCGGCGCTCAACGGGCGGGCCATCCGCGGCACGAACAACGCCACGAGCTGGCGCACGGAGTATCGGCTGAACTACGACAGGACGCTGGGAGCGGCCCACCGCGTCCAGGCGTTCGTCGGCTATGAGCGCGCGACGGAGAACCGCACGCGCACGCAGATCGGCAACACCAACTTCGTGAGTGACATCACCGGCTTCGAGAACATCGGCGCCGGCGCGCAGGCGGGAGGACCCAACGTGTCCTCTGCGGCGACGCGCGCGGCGCTGGCGTCGTATCTCGGCCGCGTCAACTACACGCTGCTCGATCGCTACCTCTTCACCGTCACGGGCCGCCGCGACGGGTCGTCGCGGTTCGGCGAGAACAATCGCTGGGGCTTCTTTCCGTCCGCGGCCTTCGGCTGGCGGATCTCCGAGGAGCCGTTCATGCGCCGCTACTCGGCGATCGACCAGCTCAAGCTTCGCGTGTCGTACGGTGTGGCGGGCAACCCGTCCATCTCGCCGTTCCAGTCGCTCACGCACCTGTCGGCCGGCCAGTACGCCTTCGGCGGCACCATCGCGTCGACGTACTATCCGTCCGTGCTCGGCAATCCGAACCTGAGCTGGGAGAGCACGAAGCAGACCGACGTGGGCGTGGACCTCGGTGTGTGGGAGGATCGCCTGAACCTCACGGCGGACTACTACCACAAGCGGACCGACGACCTGCTCCTCCAGATCGACCTGCCGAGCGAGTCCGGCTTCAGCACTGCGTTCGTGAATGCGGGATCGATCGAGAACAAGGGCTTCGAGCTCGGCGCCACGGTGAACGTGATCCGCGGCAAGGAGGGCGCCGGCGACTTCACGTGGTCGACGACGCTGAACTACACGCGGAACCGCAACCGCGTGCTCGATCTCGGGGGCATCGACCGGCTCTTCGCCAGCTCGATCAACAGTGACATCAAGGCGTCGGGGAGCCTCGTGCAGGTCGGGCAGCCGATCGGCGTGTTCTACGGCTATCAGACGGCGGGCATCTTCCGGGACTCGACGACGCTGACTGCCTGGAAGGCGGTGACGCGGATGTCGAGCGGGTCCGCGCCGGGCCTTGGCAACACGATGTACGTGGACGTCAATGGCGACGGCGTGATCGACGCGAACGACCGCACGATCATCGGCGATCCGACGCCCAACTTCTCGCTCGGCTGGCAGAACTCGCTGAGCTTCCGCGGCATCCAGCTCTCCACGCTCGTCGACGGCACCTACGGCGGGAAGGTGTTCAACCTGAACCTCAACCGGCTCGAGGGGGCCAGCCCGAGCGGCAACGTGCTCGCCGCGCGGTACTTCGACGCGTGGTCGCCGACGAACCCGAACGGCAGGTACAACAAGATCGGATCCGGCGTCGGCTTCCTGACGTCGGATTTCACCGACGAGCTGATCGAGGATGGCTCGTTCACGCGCCTGCGCACCGTGACACTGGCGCGGGCGCTGCCGGAGACGTGGCTCCGCGGGCTGGTCTCGAGCGCGCGCGTGTACGTCACGGGGCAGAACCTGTACACCTGGACCAAGTACAGCGGCTTCAATCCGGATGTGAGCAGCCTCGGCATCGGCAACACCAATCGCGGCGTGGACATCGGCGCGTACCCGCTGGCCCGCACCTTCATCTTCGGCGCCAATCTCGGCTACTGAGCGAGGATCTTCATGCAGAGACAGCTTCGCACCCTCGCTCTCGCGGCGCTCGCCGCCGTGACGGTCGGTGGGTGCAACGACAACGCATTCCTCACGGAGGTCCCGATCGACTTCGTGGGCCCGACGAACTTCTACCACAACGCGACCGACGCGCTGGCGGCGGTGAACGGCGTGTATGGGACGCTGGAGAACACCTCCGGCAGCAACTACTACGGCGGGCTGTTCGTGATGCTCGTCGAGTTCCCGACGGAGATGCAGACGCCCTACCTGAGCGCCGGCAACGAGCGCAGCATCGTCGACAACTACAACTACACGCCCCAGCACAACTACATCTATCAGAGCTGGGTGGGCGCGTACACGGCGATCAACCGGGCGAACGCGGTGATCGACCACGTGCCGGGCATCGACATGAACGCCACGCTGCGTGACCGCATCGTCGGCGAGGCGAAGTTCCTGCGCGCGCTGAACTACTTCAATCTGGTGCGGTTGTTCGGCGGCGTGCCGCTCGAGACGCACGAGACGACGTCGCTCGACAGCCTCCAGAAGCCCCGGGCCACCGCGTCGGACGTCTACGCGCTCATCGTCCAGGACCTCACGGACGCCATCAAGGTGCTGCCGAAGGCGAGCACCTACGGCTCGACGGACATCGGGCGCGCGTCCCGCGGCGCGGCCAAGACCCTGCTCGCCAAGGTCTACCTCCAGCGGGCGGGCACCGGCGTCTCCGCCGCCGCGCCGGCGGACTATCAGGCCGCCCTGACGCTGCTCCAGGACGTGGACGCCACCGAGGGCTACTCCCTCGTGGCAAATCTGAGCGACCTGTTCGACATGAAGCACGAGACGAACTCGGAGGTCATCTTCGACATCCAGTGCACGCGCGCCACGGGGCTCGGGTGCCACGTGTCGAACCAGGTGGCGCCGCGGCAGTCGAACTACGGCTCGTCGCAGAACGGATCGTTCACCGCGGAGCAGCCGTTCTTCGACGAGTTCAAGACGACGGACAAGCGCCGCGCGGTCACCTGGCAGCTCACGTTCGTAAACAAGTCGAACGTGGTGGTGACCTGGGATCCGACGCAGAGCGCCTCCAAGTCGTACGGCGCGGACACGCCGTACATGCGCAAGTTCCTCGACTCGCTCTCCACCGGCGACGACGAGACCAACTACGTCATCCTGCGCTACGCGGACAATCTGCTCATGGAATCGGAGATCACGAACGAGCTGTCGGGGCCGACGCCGGCGGCGTACGCCGGCGTGAACGCCGTGCGCAACCGCGCCGGCATCGGCAACCTCGTGGCGGGACTGTCGCAGGCCGCCTTCCGCGACTCCGTGTTCCACGAGCGCCGGCTGGAGCTGGCGATGGAGGGTCCGAACGGGTTCTTCGACAGCCAGCGCAACTGGGCGTGGGCCACGGCGCGCGTGAAGGCGAGCATGCTGCTCGGCCAGGCGGGGGGGTTCAAGACGAGCAAGTACCCGAAGGCCAATCCGTTCGGCACCGGGCCCATCCCCGACAAGTATCGCTTGATGCCCATCCCGCAGCGGGCGATCGATCTGAACCCGCAGCTGGCCGGCAGTCAAAACCCCGGGTGGTGACGCGAAGCGCGCTCGACGTCGTGTCCCCACGCCTCCGCGCGCTCCTCGCTGCGTTTCTCGCGCTCACCGTCGTCCCGACGGCGGGCGCGCAACGCTGGCGCCCCGACCTCGGCGACGGGCGGTATCGGAACCCGGTGCTGTTCGCCGACTACTCCGATCCGGACGTGATTCGCGTCGGGGACGACTTCTACCTCACGGCGTCGAGCTTCGGGCATGTTCCGGCGCTGCCGATCCTTCACTCGTCGGATCTGGTGAACTGGCGGATCATCAACCACGCCGAACGCCGGCTGCCGCCGGCCTTCGACGTGCCGCAGCACGGGAACGGCGTCTGGGCGCCGGCACTGCGCTACCACGACGGTGAGTTCTACCTCTACTACGGCGATCCGGACCGCGGCATCTACGTCGTGAAGACGCGCGACATTCGCGGCGCGTGGGATCCGCCCGTACTGGTCAAGGCGGCCAGGGGCTGGATCGATCCCTGCCCGCTCTGGGACGACGACGGCAACGCGTATCTCGTCCATGCGTTCGCGAACAGTCGAGCGGGGATCAAGAGCGTGCTGCACGTGGCGAAGCTCAGCGCCGACGGCATGCGGGTGCTCGACGACGGCCGGCTCGTGTTCGACGGCCACGAGACGCATCCCACCATCGAAGGACCGAAGTTCTACAAGCGGAACGGCTGGTACTACATCTTTGCGCCGGCGGGCGGCGTGTCCACCGGGTGGCAGACCGTGCTGCGCTCGCGCAGCGTGTACGGGCCGTACGAAGCTCGCGTCGTCATGCACCAGGGCGCTGGGCCGATCAACGGCCCGCACCAGGGTGGATGGGTGGAGCTGGCCAACGGCGAGGACTGGTTCATGCACTTTCAGGATCGTGGGCCGTTCGGTCGCGTGGTGCATCTGCAGCCGATGCGCTGGCGCCCGGACGGGTGGCCGGTGATCGGCGACGACAGCGACAACGACGGAACGGGTGAGCCGGTGCTCACCTACCGGAAGCCGGCGGTTCGCCGCGCGTCACCGCGTCGCGAGCCGCAGACGTCGGACGAGTTCGACGCCGATTCGCTTGGGCCGCAGTGGCAGTGGCAGGGCAACGATCGACCCGCGTGGTACTCGCTCGGCGCGCATCGGGGACGCCTGCTTCTCTATGCGCAGCCCGTGGCCGCGGACAGTGCCGGTCTCTACGAAGTTCCGAGCCTGCTGCTCCAGAAGCTTTCCGCTCCTGCGCTGAGCGCCGAGACGCGCGTGAGGCTCGGGTCGACGGCGGACCAGACGGCGGGACTGATCGTGTTCGGGACGGACTACGCGTATGTGGCGCTGCGCCGGTCGGCCGGCCGCGTCGAGCTCCTGCAGGTGCGCAACGTGGGCGCGGACAAGGGTGCGCAGGAGGCGGTCGTTGCGCGCGTGCCGGTGGTGCGGGGCGACGCGCGCCTGCGTGTGGCGATCGACTCCCTCGCGCGCTGCCGGTTCGCGTATACTCTCGACGGAAGGCGGTGGCATGAGATCGGCGACACATTCCAGGCGCGTCCGGGCCGCTGGGTCGGGGCGAAGATCGGCGTGTTCGCCGTGCGACCGCACCATGCCGATGCTGCAATCTCCACGGCTCCGGTGGCGGACTTCGATTTCTTCCATCTGCGGTAGGCAACCCTGACGCGAGTGCGGCGAATCGACGATGGGCCTCGGTGCACGCATTCCGCCCGTGCGGCCCAGTGGTGGATGCACCTCGGGCTGGGCGCGCTGGCGCTGGCGGCGTGCCGAACGGCGGCACCGGGGAACACGCCGCCGATCGCCGCGGTTGCCGACAGCGCCTCCCCTCCACCTCCCGCCATCGCGCTCTGGAGCGGCCGCGCGCCCGGTGCCGTCGGAGATTCCGCGGACGATCGGCCGACGCTGACGCCATTCGTGCCGACGCCCGCGACTGGGAGTCGCGCCGCGATCGTGATCTTTCCCGGCGGGGGCTATCAGCACCTCGCGTTCGACAAGGAGGGCGTCGCGGTCGCGCGCCGGTTCAACACCGCCGACCTGGTCGCGTTCGTCGTGAAGTACAGGCTCGGCCCGCGGTACCATCATCCCACGATGCTGCGAGATGCGCAGCGCGCGATCCGACTGGTGCGGTCGCGCGCCGCGGAATGGGGCGTGGACCCGGGGCGCATCGGCGTCCTCGGGTTTTCCGCCGGCGGGCACCTCGCCTCCACGGCCGGCACGCACTTCGACGCCGGCGACGCCGCCGCGCCCGACGTCGTCGAGCGCGTGAGCTCGCGCCCCGACTTCATGATCCTCGTGTACCCCGTCATCACGATGGCCGAGCCGTTCGCGCACCGCGGCTCCCGCACCAATCTGCTCGGCACGGACCCGACTCCCGCGCTCGTGCAGCTGCTCTCCAACGAGACGCAGGTCACCCGCGCGACCCCGCCGACGTTTCTCGTGACATCCACCGACGACCGCACCGTGCCCATGGAGAACTCGCTGCGGTTCTACGAGGCCCTCAAGCGCGACTCGGTGCCGGTCGAGCTGCACGTGTTCGAGACGGGGCGCCATGGCTTCGCGTTGGCGCCCACCGATCCCGTGCTGTCCGTCTGGCCGTCGCTCGCCGAGTCGTGGATGCGCCGCCGCGGACTGCTCGCCGCAGCGGCGCATTGACCTCGCACTCGCCATCGCCATGATGCGTCTCGCCACGCTCGCTCTGCTCGCGGCACTCGCCGTCGGCGGCGGTCCCGACCGGGCCACGCTGTTCATGATCGGCGACTCGACGATGGCCGATCGGCCGACGCCGGAGAAGAATCCCTATCGCGGCTGGGGACAGATGCTCCAGTCCTTCTTCGACGACAGTGTCGTGGTGCGGAACTTCGCCGTGAATGGGCGCAGCACCAAGAGCTTCATCGACGAGGGACGCTGGGTGGCCGTCGTCGCC
>JBJMNM010000577.1:0-9520 GCA_045804305.1 Gemmatimonadaceae bacterium
GCAAGGACGTGGAGATCGGCGACAACGTGGAGATCGGCCTGCTCGCCATGGTGATGGGCCGCTCGATCAGGATGGGCCGATTCTCGAGCGTGGGCACGATGAGCTACGTGTCGTGCGAGCGGATCGACATTGGCGAAGACGCCCGCATCCGCGAGCAGGTGTTCGTGGGTGGGCCGCAGCTGCCGGAGTCGAGCTTCACGCTCGGCAGTCGCACGATCATCCTCCAGCTCACGTCGATCAATCCCACGAAGCCGGTGGCGATCGGCGACGACACGGGGATTGGCGGCCACTGCCTGATCTTCACGCATGGAGCGTGGCTGAACGCGATGGATGGGTATCCGGTGACCTATGCTCCGGTGACGATCGGCAACAGCGTGTGGCTGCCGTGGCGGGTGTTCGTCATGCCGGGCACGACGATCGGCGACGGCAGCGTGATCGGCGCCAACTCCCTCGTGCAGGGGACGATCCCGCCGGGGAGTCTCGCGGTGGGCAGCCCCGCGAAGGTGATCAAGTCGGCGCCGGACTTCCCAAAGACGCCGACGGACGAGGAGCGGAAGGCGCTGGTCGCGGAGATCGTGTCCGAGTTCGACCGGACGATGATGTACGAGGGTGCGCGGATCGACAATCGCGAGGACGCGAAAGTGTACTCGATGGACGGCCGCGGCTCCTGGCGGTTGTCATGGCGGCGCAGGTACGGCGTGCCGCTGACGGCGGTGCGCGGCGACACGGTGCTCAGCGAAGTCATGCTCTCGGACGGCGAGCGGGCCACGCTCCGGAATGGCGGCATCCACTGGCTCGACCTGGCCGGACGCACGCGCAGCGCCGGCGGCTCTCCGCTCACCGAGGAGTTGGCGAGCTTTCTCGGGCGCTACGGGATCAGGCTACCCCGCGACGGCTGATGCGCGCCGATCATTCGTCGGGAAGGGCGCGCTGAGCGCGATCGCCATCGGCCGCGGTACCCGCGGCGAGCGCGATCAGCCCAGGCAGCACCTCGAGCACCGTGCGCCAGATGCGGACGAAGATCGCGAGCACGCCCGCTTCCGCGACGCTCGCCACACCGAATTGCTGCGCGAGCAGCACGAGCGCTCCGTCGGCCACGCCCAGTCCCGCGGGGGGCGCGACGGCGAGGAGCCCGAGGAGATACGAGCCGGTGTAGACGGCGATGCAGCTGACGAGGCTGCGCGGGCCATCCGGTAGAATGGCGCTCGCGAGGATCCAGAAGGCGACGCCGTAGGCAAGCCACGCGATGGTCGTCGACGCGGCCGCGATGACCAGGGCGCGCGGTCCAACGCTCGGCATCACGATGTCACGCCCGGTAACGCTCCGCGCGAGACGACCCACGCGCGGCAGGACGAAGGGCGCAGCTACCAGGGCGATCACACCGAGCGCGACGAACCAGATCCCCTTGCCGCCCAGCGCAGGCGCCCGCGCGGACGTGAGCGCGAAGACCGCGAGGCCAGTGAGCACGTTCACGATCGTGAGCACGACGGCCGAGCCGGTGGAGATCGACAGCGCGACGCCCTGGCGCTGCGCCATCACCCCCATGGCGCCGAGCTGCCAGAGCGACCCCGGCACGTAACGAGCGAGGTTGGAGACGAGCCAGATATGGGCCGCCCGCAGGGGCGACAGGTGCCCGCCCATCTCGGCGAGCACGCGGCGCCAGCTCTCGATGAGGAAGGCGTAGGTGAGCAGCACGACGAGCGACGCGAGCGTTACGCGCCCCCACCGTGGCTGCACCGTGTGCATGACTTCGCGCACGGCCGCATGCTGTCCGCGGAGCGCCCAGAGCGCGGCGGCCACGAGGGCGAGCGCGAGAGACCAGCGCAGGACCCGCAGGAGGGCGCGCGGAATCGTCGGTCGGGTGGAGGGCGGAGAGGCTACGGCTCGCGCGTCTTGAGCTCGTCGAGCTGCCGACGCATCTCGCGGATCTCGGCCCGCTGTCCGGCAATCTGCTCGCCGAGCAGTCCCGTGGCGAAGAAGACACTGCCGAGCAGCAGGCAGGTCTCGACGAGCGTCAGCAGCGGCCGGTAGCCCACGCCGGCGAAGATGCGATAGAGGATCGCGACCACGCCGGTGAGGAAGCCGAGCAGGAAGAGCCCCGCGCCGAGCATCCCGAACAGGAGCAGCGGCTTCTTGCCGAAGCGCAGCTCGAACCACACGGACAGCATGTCGAGCACGCCCACGGGAATGCGCGACAGGCCGAACTTCGAGCGGCCGGCGTGGCGCGGATACAGCGGCACCGGAATCTCCGTGACGCTGAAGCCCTGCGCCGCGGCGATGACGATCATGTAGCGGTGCCAGTCCGGGCGCACCGGCAGCGCGTCCATGATCTCGCGGCGATAGGCCTTCACCGAGTTGAGATCCCGCACCGGCACGTCGAACAGCGTGCGACTCAGCTTGTTGTAGATGCCCGAGACGAAGGCCTTCTCGTACTTGCCCTCCTTGTACCCGGTGACC
Organism: Gemmatimonadaceae bacterium; assembly: GCA_045804305.1. Classification (GTDB taxonomy): domain Bacteria; phylum Gemmatimonadota; class Gemmatimonadetes; order Gemmatimonadales; family Gemmatimonadaceae; genus AG11. The sequence continues at coordinate 2,458 of JBJMNM010000577.1, forward strand.
ATGTCGGCCTGATCGTCGAGGATTGGCGCGACGAGCCGCGGGATGTCCTCCGGCTTGAACTGGAGATCGGCCGGGTAGAAGACGAGCACGGGCCCCTTCGCGTGGAGATAGCCGGTGCGGAGCGCGTCGGCGATGCCGCGGCGGCTCCGGTGGCGTACGCTGCGCAGGAACGGGTACTCGTGCTGAAGCCGCTGCAGGACCGCCCAGGTATCGTCCGCGGAGCCGTCGTCCACGACGACCACCTCGAAGCGCACGGCCGGCGAGTTGGCGAATGCCTCGGCCGCCAGTTCCATGAACAGCGGAAGATTCTCGGCCTCATCCTTCGCCGGCACGAGCACCGACACGTCGACGTCGGTCGCGCGCCGAGCGACCAGCGGCGCCGAGGGGGCGGTGCGCGCGATCTGGTCAGTCATCATACCCGCTTGCGCATGCGCGCCGACAGCACGCCGAGCTGATCCCGGTATTTGGCGACGGTGCGGCGGGCGATCTGCACTCCGGTCTCCTTCAGGATGTTGACGATCGCCTGATCGGTGAGCGGGTGCTTGGGATTCTCGTCGGACACGAGCTTCTGGATCTGTGCCTTGATGCCGCGCGCGGACACGTCCTCGCCGGCCGTGGTGGACAGTCCCGAGCTGAAGAAGAACTTGAGCGGGAGCACACCGCGCGGCGTCTGCACGAACTTCTCGTTGGTGACGCGGCTGACCGTGCTCTCGTGCATGCTGATCACCTCGGCCACCTCGCGCAGGGTGAGCGGCTTGAGGTACTGCACGCCCTTCTCGAAGAACTCGCGCTGCCGCTCGACGATGTAGTTCATGACCTTCAGCATCGTCTGCCGGCGCTGCTCGATCGCCTGGATCATCCAGTTCGCCGAGTTGAGCTTGTTCGAGATGAACTCCTTGTTCTCGCCGTCGAACTTCTTCTTGTCGCGCGCGATCTCCTGGTACGCCTTGCTCAGCTTGAGGCGCGGCAGGTTGGCGTCGTTGAGGAAGACGTGGTACTTGCCGTCGATCTTGTCGACGATGAGGTCCGGGATGATGTAGTTGTCGCTCGCGTCGCTGTAGACGAGCCCCGGCTTGGGGTCGAGCTTCGCGATCTCGTCGGCGGCCTTCTGGACGTCGCCCGGGCTGATGCCGAACCGCTTGGAGATCTCGCTCCACCGGTGGGCGATGAGCTCGTCGAAGCAGTCGCGCACGAGGCGGTACGGCACGGAGTGCTCGAGCCCTGCTTCGCGGAGCTGCAGCATGAGGCACTCCCGCAGATCGCGCGCGCCGACGCCCGGCGGGTCGAGGCTCTGCACCACGCTGAGCATCTCCTCCGCCTCCGCCACGGTGTACAGCGGCAGGTCGGTGACTTCACGCTCGGCGTCCTCGGCGGCCTTCTGCACTTCCTCGTTCGCGCCTTCGACGATCTTCTCCAGGCCGCAGGCGAGGTAGCCGTCCTCGTTGATGTTGCCGATGAACTCCTCGGCGAGGAACATCTGCCGGCCGTTGAGATCGAGGAGCGTGACCTGGTCGCGGAGATGATCAGACAAGTCGCGTGAATCAACCGTGACCGGCTCGTAGTACTCCCGCTCCTCGTGCTCCTCGCGCCGACCGCCCGCGTCGAAGCCGTCGAGCAGGATCTCCTCCCAGTCGATCTCGCCCTTCTCCTCCTTCTCCGCCTCGGTCTCCTGGGTCTGGTCGTCCTGTTGGGGCTCGCCCTCCTCCTCGTCCTCCTCGTCCGGCTCGATCATGTCGAGGAACGGGTTGTTGAGAAGCTCCTGCTTGAGATGCTGCTGGAGGTCGAGCAGGGGCATGTAGAGCAGGTCCATCGCCTGATAGAGGCGAGGATTGATCTTCAGCTCCTGCTTGAGCTGGGTGTGCTGGCCGAGTCCCGGTCTCATGCGCCGTTTCCCCCTGACTGCGACTCGGAGGCGAACCGGGCGCGCAGACGCGCCGAGAGGGTCGGGCCGAGATAGATGTTGGCCACCTTGTCGTCAAAGACGAGCTCGCGCACGGTGCCCGACACCTGCACCTGCCCATCGAACATGATGTACGCGCGGTCCACGATATCCAGTGTCTGTTCCACGTTGTGATCGCTGATCAGCACGCCGATGCCGCGGTGTCGAAGTCCCGCCACGATGGTCTGGATGTCGTGCACCGCGATGGGATCGACCCCCGCGAACGGCTCATCCAGCATCATGAACTTCGGTTCCGTCACCAACGCCCGCGTGATCTCCAGGCGCCGCCGCTCACCACCGGAGAGCTGGAACGCCTTGCTGTGCCGTAGGTGCTTGATGCTCAACTCGTCCAGCAGCGTCTCGAGACGGGCGTCCCGCTGCTCCTTGGAGAGCGGGAGGGTCTCGAGGATGGCCACGATGTTGTCCTCCACGGACAACTTGCGGAAGATCGATGGTTCCTGCGAGAGGTAGCCGAGACCTTTCCGGGACCGCTGGTACATGGGCATGGACGTGATGTCCGCCCCGTCCAGCCTGATCTGCCCGGCGAGTGGCTGGATGAGTCCCACGATCATGTAGAACGTGGTGGTCTTCCCTGCCCCATTCGGGCCCAGCAGTCCAACGATCTCCCCCTGTTGCAATCGCAGGGCCACATCGTTCACGACCCGGCGCCGGCGGTACATCTTCACGAGGCCCTGCGCCTCGAGCACACTGGGAGCGACGACGGCGGGCTCGATGGCCGGCTGGCCCTGTGCGGGCGTGGGGCTCGTGACGACTCGGTTGAAGCGGGGCGTGGCGTGCTCGCCCGTCTGACGCAGGACGTCGGCGAGCTCGTTCCGCATCTCCGACACCTCCGCCCAGAACGGCCCGGCGAAACGGATCGGCGCGTCAGGCTCCAGCGCCTCGTCGGCGCGCATGACGAGCACGTTTTCCGACGTCAGACGTGGCAGCACCGACTTTTCGAGGAAGGTGCGGACCTGATCCATGCTCAGCTCACCCGCCTCTCGCGCGGCGTCCTTGCCCGCGGCGCGCTGGGCGGCGAGGTGGTCGCCTCGATAGCAGACGGCCATGTCGTTGAAGGTCGCCACGCCCTTGTCGTCGGCCGCGCAGATCAGCGCGTGCAGCGCCAGCGCGATGGAGCGGTCGCCCTTGGCGATCCGGTCCACCAGGGCCTGTAGTCGCGGCGAGGAGACAGGCGCGGTCATGGTCGCTTCGAGGGAGTGGCGGCGGCTGGCGCCGGCACGACGGGGGTCCTGGTCGGGGGCGCCGGCGGCTGCTGGCCGGGCGGCGTCGTGCCGGTGGAGGCGGGTGTCGCACCGACCGTGGCTGGCGTGGCCGCCGCCGGCGGCTGCTTCGCCAGCCGTGCGCAGGTGGAATCGGTGTTCGGCTCGAGGTAGAGGCCACCGGCGAGCGAGTCGGTGACGACCACGTTCTTCACCTTGGCCGAGTCGAAGGTCACGGTGATGACGCGGCCGCGCACGTAGTTGATGGCGGGAACCCGGACGCATGCCGACGTGTCGCGAGGCGGCAGGTGCTGGAGCGACGTCGCATGCCCGGTGGCGATGAGCACGCGGATGCGCGGCTTGCTCGTCGTGTCGCGGGGCGGAATCGAATCGAAAAAGGCGACGATCGTATCGCCGGTGAGCCGATCCTTTTCCGTCGTGCGGAACTTCGTGGTGTCGGGCGTCCCCTCGGCGCTCGCGCCGCGCAGGGCGTGCATCTCGCGCACCCGCTGCGCCGGCATCAGCACGTCGATCGAGTCGGAGACGATCATCTGCGTGGGGGACGTCGCCCGGGCGCGCCCCTTCCCCCAGGCGATGGCACGCTGGAGCAGATCGTCCGTGACGCGGAAGTCGATGCTGTCCGACTTGAGGTTCAGATCCTCACTGTTGGCCTCGGCGGCGTTCTTGGCGAGCACGCGGTTCAGCTTCCGCTGCTTGGAGAGGAGGTCGATCGTCTCGCCGAACAGCGTGAAGGGCCGACCCTTCGTGCCGACGATCTTCGGCGTGCGCATGATGCGCAGCAGGCCGGTGCCGCTATCCACGTACAGCGAATCGCCGGTGGCGGTGAGGTTCGGGCGCACCACGATGACGTTGCCCTGCGACGACACGATGCTGTCGCCCAGCAGGTACACCATGTTGCCGGTGACCATCACGGGCGGCTGCTCACGCCCCTGCGCGTCGCGCTCGACGAGGGCGATCGTGGGCCGTCCGGTCGCGGTGGCCGACTGCAACGGCCGAACGTTGGGGACAGCCCGGAAGAACTCGAGCTGCGGGCCCTTGAGCGTCGAGCCGCTGGGGAGCCGCGCATTCACGTTCTGCGTGGCGAGCAGGCGTTCGTCGCGCTGGAAATAGGTCAACTGCTCGGACTTGAGGTTGAGGCGTGGCTCGGCATAGTCGACGTGGCCGACGAAGTAGAGTCGTCCCTCGTCGCCGTAATGCTCGAGGCTGTCCGCCCTCAGCACGATCCTCTGCGCCGGGCACCGGGCCACGACTCCGCCGCCGATGAAGTTGTTGTACGAGCCGCTCGGGAGCTTGAACCCGCTCACGCGCGTCGTGGGCGTGTTCTCGAACACGAACTTGCACCGCCCCGACGGCGGACCGGGCTCCTGCGCCGCAGCTGCGCATGCACCGAGGACGAACGCGGCGACCAGGGTCACGACGCGCGACATCATTGGCCCGGCAAGGTGAAGGTGCCCTTGCCGCGCGCCGCGCGGAGGATCCTGTAGCGCGTGAGCTGCGGATCGGATTTGAAGCCGATGCCCGAGACCGTACGACCGGGCTCGACCAGCGTGAAGGTCGTATCGCTCGAGACCTCGTTCGCGAGCTGGCTGTAGACCAGGTGCGGGGACGTGAGCTTCTTGCCGTCGTTCGTGATGATCACGACGTTCCCGAAACCCTCGAGGATCTGCTGGCGCAGATTGTACCGCCCACGATCGGCGGTCATCGTCCCGTCCTTCACACCGGCGCTCGTGTTGAAGATCGTGCGCACCTTCCGCATCTCGAAGCGCGTGTTCTCGTCGAAGATGTAGACCGAGTCGGCGAACATCTCGCCGCGCTGAATGCCGTGGTCGGTCAGGAGCGATCGCACGTTCAGCATGACCTGCTCCGCGCTGTCGGCGAGCGAGTTCCGCGAGCCCACGGGCGGGGCACTCGCCGGTTTGGAGCAGCCGGCGGACACGGCCACCGCGACGATGAGGACGAGCGCGGCGTGGCGCATCAGGCGACCCGCGCGCGCAGGAGATCGTGCAAATGCACCACGCCCGCCAGCCTGTCGCCGCTGTCCAGCACGGGCATGGCCATGATGCCGTGCGTTTCCATGCGATACGCCACCGCGCTCGCGAGCTCGCCCGTGCGCGCGCTGCGCGGCGCGCGGGTCATGATGCGCTCGACCGGTACCGACAGCACGTTGGCTTCGTGTTCCATGAATCGTGTCAGATCTCCGGCCGTGAGAACGCCCTGCAACCGCCGCTCGGCATCCGTCACGAGCACGATGCCCCGCTGCTCCGCCAGCACCACCACTGCCTGCCGAAGGAGCGAGCCCGGCGGGAGCACCGGCAGCGGGTCCGTCAACATCACCTCATCCACACGCATGACGAGCCGCCGTCCGATCGCGCCACCAGGATGCAGCCGCGCGAAGTCCTCGCGCCGAAAGCCCTTGTGCTCCAGCAGTGCCACGGCGATCGCGTCGCCGAGCGCCAGGGCCGCCGTGGTGCTCGTCGTGGGTGCGAGGTCGTGCGGGCAGGCCTCCTCCTTCACCCACGCATCCAACGTGACGTCGCACAACCGGCCGAGCGCCGAATCGCGCTCGCCGGTGATGGCGATGGTGCGTACCCCCAGGCCCTGGAGATGTTCGAGCAGTCGGAGCAGCTCGTCCGACTCGCCGGACTTGGAGAGCAGAATCGCCACGTCGTCGGGGCCGACGATGCCCAGGTCGCCGTGCACGCTATCCATCGGGTGCAGGAACACCGATGGCGTTCCCGTGGACGTGAGCGTCGCGGCGATCTTCCGGCCGATGAGCCCCGACTTGCCGACGCCGGCGACGATCACCCGCCCCGACGAGCCGGCGATCATCGTGACCGCGCGCGCGAAGCGCTCGTCGAGACGATCCTCGACGGTGGCGAGCGCTTCCCGCTCGAGCCGCACGACGCGACGCCCGCGCTCCACGATCTGCTCGACGTTCACGCGCGCGGCTCCGCGAGCGGCAGCGACCGCTCCTCGACGTAGCGATCGGTGATGCTGACCCAGTCGCCGCGCGCCTTCATGAGGAGCTCCGCGAACTCGCGCACGGCGCCCGCGCCGCCGCTCTTCGTGAGATGCACGGTGCACACGGCTTTCACTTCTGGTACGGCGTTCGCGACGGCGACGGGCATGCCGACGAGGCGCAGCACCGCCATGTCGGGAAAGTCGTCGCCGATGAACGCGGCTTCGGAGGGCGCGATGCCGTGTCGGTCGAGCATGGAGAGAAAGGCGGGAAGCTTCTGCGCCTGTGCGTCCTGCGCCACGTCGTCGATCCCGAGCTCGGCCGCGCGAAGCCGCACGCTCTCCGACACGCGGCCCGTGACGATCGCGACGCGGAGCCCGGCCTTCTGCAGCAGGTAGATGCCAAGCCCATCCTGGATCTCATATCGCTTCAGCTCCACCGGCTGTCCATTGCCGCCGCCGAGATAGATCCCGCCGTCGGTGAGGACACCGTCCACGTCCAGGCCGACGAGCCGGATCGAGCGGGCAAGCGTCGGATGCATCACGCTGCACCTCGTGCGCGATGCCACACGTCCACGGCGCGCAGGATCAGCTCGTCGAGCTTGTCGAGTGGAATCATGTTCGGCCCGTCGCTCGGCGCATGGGCGGGGTCGGGATGGGTCTCGAGGAAGAGCCCATCAACGCCGACGGCGCAGGCGGCCATCGTGAGGGGCGGAATGAACTCGCGCGCGCCACCGCTGGCGCCACTCTCTCCTCGGCCAGGCTGCTGCACGCTGTGCGTGGCATCGAAGATCACGGGGGCGTTGCACGCGGCGCGCATGCGCGGCAGCGCGCGAAAGTCGACGACCAGGTCCCCGTACCCGAAGAAGGAGCCGCGTTCGGTGGCCGCCACCTCGGGAGTCCCGTGATGGCCGGCATCCGCGTA
>JBJMNM010000578.1:0-4011 GCA_045804305.1 Gemmatimonadaceae bacterium
CCCTGGTTGCCCTGGTTGCCCTGGTTGCCCTGGTTGCCCTGGTTGCCCTGGTTGCCCTGGTTGCCCTGGTTGCCCTGGTTGCCCTGGTTGCCCTGGTTGCCCTGGTTGCCCTGGTTGCCGCTGTTAGCAGCGTTCCCGTTGTTGCCGGCGTTCCCGTTGTTTCCCTTGTTGTCCTTGTCACCGCCGTTGCCGCGGTTGCCCTTGTCCCAGCCGTAGTGGTTGCCGTTGTCGTGATGCTCCTTGTCCGGCTGGCCCTTCCCGTTGTCGCCATCCCGCGTCGAATCGGTCTTCACCGGACGGCCGTACACGCGATCCGTCGGGATCGGATCAGCCGGCGGTGCACCGCGGCCAGCCTGCTCCACGACCGGCGCATCGGCCGGCTTGGGGATGCGGAAGATCAGCGGCTGCGTCGTTCTCGGATCCGGTCCGTGACCGACCGGGCGACCGTTCGACGCGATCACCGAATCGGGACGAGCCGGCGGAACGCTCGCCGTACCGGTGCCGCGGCGCCACGGGCACGACGCGCGATCGGCCATCTCGTCGCGCACGTAGATCACTGACCCATCCGGGCAGTAGATCTTCGCGACGCGCACCACGACGCTCGGGCGCGCGATGTCCATCGTGTAGAGGTCCTCGCCCCACTGCTCCTCTCTCCCCGGCGGCACGAAGCGTCGAGCGAGCGCGCTCATCGCCTCGTACGGCTCGTCGGCGCGATAGGCGCGCGCGCCGACGACAGTGCGCAGGTAGTCGTCGTTGAACGCATCGTCGACCAGACGCAGCGGACGATCCGACGCGATCGCGTAGACATGGCGCTCCATCGGGCGCCGGCGATCACGCGAGACGCGATCGTATCTGTCGCGGCGATCATCACGCGTATTCCGGTAGTCGTCGTCGAGCGCCGACCACCGCGCCAGGCTCACCCAATTCGAGCCCGCCAGCGCCACCTGCCGCTGCCTCGGCGTCGACGGATAGACCAGCGTGACGCCGCGATTCGGCACGATCTCGAACACCGCCAGATAGGCCGGCTGGTTCGTGCTCACGAGGAGGCGGTTGTCGTCGACCCGGGCGATCGTCACCGCAACGGGCGGCATCGGCGCGGGGATGACGCGGGGCGCCGGCGTCGTCCTGGCCACTGGGGCCGGCGTAGACGAGGGTGCGGGCACGTAGACCACCCGAGTGCCGCCGCAGGCGACGAGCAACGAGGTGGCGAGAATGACGAACGGTGTGCGCATGAGAAGCTTCCGGTGGGAGTTCACTGCGACGTCGCGGATGTGCCGCCGGCCGGCCGGGAGGGGAGGCTGCCCCAATCCCGGCTGGTGTTCACGCAAGTGCAGGATTCACAACGGCTTCCGAATGACTCCGGCACGGGGAGGACGGGCGGTCACGTCCCAACTAGGAGGACGACGCTGTCCCCGGGTTAGGCACATTGGCCGTACCGGCTGCGCGTGACGGCCCACTCTGCGTCGCCGTAGATTGGCCGCTGGCCTGTAACCGGAGCATGGGCTGCGCATGCGCGAGCAATCCCCGTCTGGTTTCGATCGAACGATCAAGGAGTACTACGATCGGGCGCCGGAGGAGTCGCGCCTGGAGCTCGACATGTTCCGGCTCGAGGAGCTTCGAAGCCGCGAGCTGATCCTGCGCCACATACCGGAGCCGCCCGCGGTCGTGCTCGACGTCGGTGGCGCGGCGGGTCCCTACGCGTTCTGGTTGGCGGAGCGCGGCTACGACGTTCGGCTGTACGATGCCGTCCCACGATTGGTCGACGTCGCGCGCCAGCGCAACGAGCAGGCGGCGCGCCGGCTCGCGTCGTGCCAGGTGGCGGACGCTCGTGCGTTGCCCGTAGCGAGTGACTCCGCCGAGGTCGTACTGCTGCTTGGCCCGCTCTACCATCTCGTCCACGCCGACGATCGACGGACCGCGCTCTCCGAAGCGGCGCGGGTGCTGCGCGCCGACGGCGTCCTTGTCGCCGCGGGCATCTCCCGATGGGCCTCGGCGCTCGACGGCCTCGCGCGCGAGGTGCTGCGCGACCGCGAGTTCGCTCGCATCGTCGAGCGCGACCTGGTCGACGGGCATCACGAGAACCCGACCGACCGGCTCGATTACTTCACGACGGCGTACTTCCATCGTCCGGACGAGCTGCGGCGGGAGGTCGCGCAGGCCGGATTCGCGATCGAGGGTCTCTACGGCGTGGAAGGTCCGGGCTGGATTCTCCCGGATCTGGCCGAGCGGTGGGACGATCCGGAGCGACGCGAGGTGGTGCTTCGGGTGGCGCGCGCGCTCGAGTCCGAGCCGTCCGTGATCGGCTGCAGCGCACACCTGATCGTGGTGGGGCGCAAGCCGGAGGGGCCTCTCGCGTCAGCCGTTTGAGGCGCCTTCGCGACCGTACCGATGAATCTGGGCCCCGCATGGTATCCGATCGCGCTGGCCGTGACAGCATTGCCCCTCGCGTGGATAGGCGGGGCGCTTTATCTCGCCCGGGCCGGTAGAACGAACTGAATGCAGGGACGAGACGAGCGGACTCGCGCCGCGTAGCGTCTCGTGAGCTCTTGCTCTGTGCTCTCTGTGTCCTCTGTGATAAATGGCAAAAGGCTTTGAACCACAGAGAACACAGAGAACACAGAGAGGAAGCCAACCACAACGACATGGTTGCCGCAGGCCAGCGCGGCTCACATCATGGTAGGCGCAGGATGTGCGGCCCTCCGGCAGGGAGCGACACGATGGTCATTCGGAAGAGCGTGGACGCCGATGTCCCGGCGATGTTGGCGATCATCAACGACGCCGCGTACGCCTATCGCGGCGTGATTCCCGCCGATCGGTGGCACGAGCCGTACATGTCGGCGGACGAGCTGGCGCGCGAGATTGCCAGCGGCGTCGCGTTCTGGGTCTCCGAGCAGGACGGACGCCTGCTCGGCGTGATGGGCATTCAGGACAAGGGCGAGGTCGCGCTGGTCCGGCACGCGTACGTCGCCACGACCACGCAGCGGAGCGGTGTCGGCACACGCCTGCTGCGCCATGTGGCAGCGCTCGTCGACAAGCCCATTCTGATCGGCACCTGGGCAGCCGCGTCGTGGGCGATCGACTTCTATCGGCGGAATGGGTTCGAGGTGGTGTCGAGCGGCACCAAGGATCGCCTGCTCCGGACGTACTGGTCCATCCCGGCGAGGCAGGTGGAGACGTCGGTGGTACTGGCCGATGAGCGGTGGATGGAGACGCAGGCACCCGTGCCCGGCTGATCACGCTTCCCAGGAGACGGTGTGCATTCGCTCAACTCCGCATGGACACATTGGCTGGTAGCAGGCGTCGCGATCATCTGGGCGTTCTGGCCGGAGATGCGCATCATCCGGAGCGCATCCGCGCGGCAACGCGACGCCGTGACGCCGCGCGATCCCTCCTTCCGGTGGATGCTCATCGCGCAGAACATCGCTCTGCCGGGAGCTCTCGTGGCGGCCTACTTCCTCCCGCAGTTCGGCGTTGGCGGCGCTCGAGAAACGCTGTTCTGGATCGGCATCGCGCTCATCGTCGCCGGAAGCCTGCTCCGTCGCCATTGCTGGCGAATGCTCGGATCGGACTTCACGGGTGCCGTCGAGGTGCGGACCGATCAACCTGTCGTCGAGCGCGGAGCGTATCGGTGGGTGCGGCACCCCTCGTATAGCGCGGGGCTCATGATGATGGCGGGGATCGGGCTCGCGCTGGGCAACTGGCTCAGCCTCTCGCTCATCGTGCTCTTCTCGATCATCGGCTACGCCTACCGGGTTCACGTCGAGGAGGCCGCCTTGGTGCGCACGATCGGAGATCCCTACCGGACCTACATGCGGCGCACCTGGCGGTTCGTTCCCTACCTCGTTTGAGCGAGGTGTCGCAGCAGTTGGCTGACAGCAGTCTCGACCACTGGCAGGGTGCGACGTACCGGATGCTCATCGAGGAGGCGCGGTGGTGTCAGGCGCCTGCGGCACTGGTGAAACGAGCGGCGCCGAGCCGTTGACGTTTCGGCGGCCGGCCTTCGAGGGACGC
>JBJMNM010000579.1:0-2216 GCA_045804305.1 Gemmatimonadaceae bacterium
GCATCCCCATCCTGTCACTCAAGGGTTACGAAGCGGACGACGTCATCGGTACCCTGGCCCGACAGGCGGTCGCGGAGGGCACGAACGTGGTGATCGTCTCCGGCGACAAGGACTTCCAGCAGCTCGTGCGTCCCGGCGTCTGGCTACTCAATCCCGGCCGGGGCGGCCCGGCGAGCGTCGAGGAGCAATGGGTGTCGGTCGAGAACGGCGCCGAACGCCTCGGCGTCCCGCCGGCTCACGTGACGGACTATCTCGCCCTCGTCGGTGATTCGTCCGACAACGTTCCCGGCGTGAAAGGAATCGGTGACAAGACAGCCAGTGAGCTCGTGAACCAGTACGGCGACCTGGAAGCCATCCTCGCCGCCGCGTCGACGCTCACCAAGAAGCGGCCGCGCGAAGCCCTGCTCGCTCAAGGCGATCTTGCTCGCCTCTCGAAGGAACTAGTAACGATTCGCGAAGATCTTCCGATGAGGCTCGCACTGGACACGCTGCGCGTGCAGGAGCCGGACACGGCCCGACTCAGGCAGCTCTTCGTGGAGCTCGAGTTCAGCTCACTCGCCAGGACCCTCGGCGACGTTGCCGCCAGCATGGCGGTCGCCACGCTGCCGGGCACACCCGAAGGAGTGCCTGAAGCGACCCGGCCGGCGACGAACTACCAGACGGTCGACTCGATCCCGGCGCTGCAGCGGTTGATCGCGCGCGTGAAAACGACGCCGTACATCGCCATCGATACGCAGACAGTGATCGAGCCCGACAGTCCGCAGAAGACAGACCCGCTTCGTGCGATCCTGGTGGGCCTCTCGATCGCGGTCGGTTCCGGCGAGGCGTACTACCTGCCGCTCAGGCATCGCGCGCTCGAGCCAGTCCAGGGAAACCTGCTGCTCGACGAGGGCGCAGCCGAGGGGAACGACTCGGACGCCGCCAATGATGCGCAACCAAAGAAGCCGCGCGCAAAGAAAGCAGCCAAAACCGCCGAGCCCTCGAGCATTGCCGCGCGCATGCTCGCGGCCGGCGCGGGGCCGATAAAGAACCTGCCACCGCTCGAGCATCCCACGATGGCGCCGCTTCGTGCGCTGCTGGAGAATCCGGCGGTGCCCAAGGTGGCGCAGAATGCCAAGTACGACCTGCTCGTGCTCCGACGCGCCGGCATCACCCTCGGTGGTCTGGTGTCGGATACCATGCTCGCGAGCTACGTACTCGATCCGGGACGTCGCTCGCATGGCATCGACCTGCTCGCGCTCGAGTTCCTCGACCACACGATGACGACGCAGGAGGATCTCTGCGGCAAGGGGAAGCAGGAGCTCCCATACGACGTCGTGCCCATCGCCTGTGCACGCGACTATGCCTGCGAGAGTGTGGACGTGACCTGGCAGCTCGAGCAGCGATTCCGGCCGCAGCTCGAAGCGCAGCAGAGCTACGAGCTATACCGGGACGTCGAAGTGCCGCTCGTCGGCGTCCTCGCCGACGTGGAATGGACGGGCATCGAGATCGACCGCCCGTGGTTCGCGTCGCTGAAGGAACGGTTCGCGCGCGAACGTCAGCGCGTGGAGCAGGAGATCTACGTGAGCGCGGGGGGCGAGTTCAACATCAACTCCAATCCGCAGCTGCGCGAGGTGCTGTTCGAGCGGCTCAAGCTGCCAATCATCAAGAAGACCGCTACGGGTCCATCGACGGACGCCAGCGTACTGCAGGAGCTCGCCGAGGCGGGGCACGAGCTGCCGGTACTGCTGTCCGAATACCGCGAGCTCTCGAAGCTGGAGAGTACCTATATCGACGCCCTGCCCGCGCTGGTAAACCCGCACACGGGCCGGCTGCACACGTCATTCAACCAGACGGTGGCTGCGACTGGCCGCCTGTCGTCGAGCGAGCCGAATCTTCAGAACATTCCCATTCGTCGCGAGCTGGGGCGGGACATCCGGCGGGGGTTCATTCCCCGAAAGGGCTGGCTCCTTCTCGCGGCGGACTACTCGCAGATCGAGTTGCGCCTGCTCGCCCACCTCTCGGGCGATCCCGCGTTCGTACAGGCGTTCAATTCAGGTGGCGACATTCACCGACAGACGGCGGCGCTCATCTTCGACGTCCCTCTGGAGTCCGTGACCTCCGAGATGCGGGCTCGCGCGAAGACGATCAACTTCGCGACGATCTACGGTCAGGGGCCGCACGCTCTGTCTCGGCAGCTGAAGATCGCGCACGCCGAGGCCAAGGAATTCATCGAA
>JBJMNM010000580.1:0-3882 GCA_045804305.1 Gemmatimonadaceae bacterium
CACCGACGCCGCATTCAGCGCGAGCGACTCGACGAGATTGGTGTTCTTCCCGTAGGTGAAACCGACATCCCACTGGAGCCGGTCGGACCGCACGGGCGTGAGCGTGACCTGCGCCTCGAAGCCCTTGTTGCTCACCGTGCCCGTGCGCACGACGTCCGTGGCGACGGGCAGCAGCAGGTTCTCGCTGCGCTCGTTGTAGTACGCCAGCCCGATCAGCGCACGTCCGCCCGTGAAGCCGACGTCCACCCCGGCTTCCCAACCGGTCGTGATCTCGGGAAGGGAGAGCTGCTGCTGCGACGCGGCGAGCGTCGCCGCCGTCAGGCCGAGCTGCCGCAACGTGACGGACGATGCGGAGTTTCCCGACCGCGCCCAGCCGCCATGAAGGCGCAGCGCGTCGATCGCGCCACCGGCGCTGAACGACGGGTTCGCGCGCGCGAGGTTCACGCTCACGAGTGCGGCGGGATAGAGCTGCGAGCTGGAGGACCCCTGAAGCAGCGTCGACGATTCGCTGCGCGCCGACAGCGTGGCGGTCGCGTAGTCGGCGAGCGACGCATCCACGGCGCCGAGCAGAAAAGTCGCGTGGCCGTCGCCGTCCCATGTTTGTGCAGCGGTCCCCGCACCACCCACCGTCCTGTCGTTCACGTTGGTGACGGTGCGAAGCGAGGTGCCATGGTAGCCCCCGCCGAGCCTCAAGTCATACGAGAAGTCGGACGTGCTGCGCGGGGCGGCGCGCAGATACAGCTCGACGTTCGACGCGGACGTGGTGACGTCCTCGTCCTGCGTACCCCCGGCCGCAAAGCTGCCGCGTCCGAAATATTCGGGAAAGCCGCCCATCCATCCGGAGGCGACGATGATGTGTCGTGTGTCGCTGTAGTGATCCGCGCCGAGGCGCGCCGTGCCCTGCAGCCAGCTCGAGAAATCGTAGGTCGCGGATCCGCCGGCGACCCACCGGCTGCGGTTGTCTTCGTTGTGGTTGAGGAGAGGGGCGAAGTAGGGATTGTTATGGCCGGCGTAGTGCCAGCTGATCTGACTGCCGGCGGCGTCGAGGAGATGCTCGCGCAAAGCGCCGACGTCCACCTGGCGCCCCATCAGCGAGAACACGGATACGGCATTGCTCTCGTCGAAGCCGGTACCCGGCCGATCGTCGCCGTTGTCGGAATAGAGCTGCGCGCTGCCGCTCAGTGCGAACCGGCCGGACGGCTGCGTGCCGGCGCTCAACGTGAGCGCGCGCCGCGCGAGACCGCTCTCGGGAGTGAGTCCCTTCGAGCTGCGGTTGCTGAACGAAAGACGAAACTGCCGCGTCTCGTTCGCGCCCTGCGCCGCCACGTTGGTGACCAGCGTGCGTCCGCGGTCGAAGTAGTCGTGGACGGCGTCCGGATGCGCGAGCCATGTTCGCACTTCGGCGCGCCCCGCCTCCGTGAAGCTCGCCTGCGCGATCGGCTGGCCGAGCAGCGCAGGCCCCCAGCTCTGACTCACCGAATCGTTCACGCCACCCCCTCGCCCGTTGAAGAACGAGAAGAGACCGCGAAGGCCCTGGCCGTACGTGTTCTGATACTCCGGCAGGCGCAACGGCGTCTCGACGCTGAGCTGCTGGCTGGCCGACACGTCGAACCCGTTCAACCCGCGCGCACCCCGCGTCGTGATGAGCACCACGCCATTGGCCGCGCGACCGCCATACTGCACGGCCGCGGATGGGCCACGCAGCAGCTCCACCGACGCGATGTCCTCGAGATTGAGATCGCTGATCGCGCTGCCGTAATCGAAGCCACCGCCGCCGCTCGCCTGCGTAAACGTGGTCACGTTGGAGTTGTCGAGCGGAATCCCGTCCACCACGTAGAGCGGCTGCGCGCTGCCGGCGATCGTGTGCGGGCCGCGCACCACCAGAGAGCTCGAGCCTCCCGGCGTGGCCGCGCCATGTGTCTCTGCGCCGGCGAGTCGGCCCGCGAGCGCGCTCGGGAGATCCGTCGTGCCCGCGACGTCCATCAAGGCCGTGCTGTCCACGCGCAGCGACGTGAGCGCAGTCGCCTGTCTGCGGACCAGCACCGTCGCGGCGGCACCGGAGACGTCGCTCGCCACAGTCGCGCGCTCCGGCTGTCGGCCGCGCGGCAACGAATCGACCGTGGGCGTGCTCGCCCGCGCGGGCGGCGCGTCCGTGGAGGAGAGGAGCACGAAGTCCTGCACGAGCGATCCCCCGACCAGCGTGATGCGCGCGGATTCGGGATGGTAGCGCAGCGCGCGTGCGGTAATCGCGACGGTCTGCCCGCGCACGCGGGCCGACGGCACGATGAAGCTGTACCGGCCGTCGGCGTCGGTGATGGCGCCGAGGTCGAGCTCACCGATGCGAACGCTGGCGCCCCGAATCGGCATCGACGCGGCCGAGACGTGGCCGGTGACCGTGACCGCCTCCTGCCCGCGAAGGGACGCAGGGAGCAGCACGAGCAAGACGAGTCCCGACGCTGCGAGAGCATGGTGTCGACGCGGCATCACGGAAAACCTCTAGTTGTGGAGCGAAACAGGAAGTGCGCCCTAAGGAGTGACGCCGAGCACGAGATAGCGCGGCGTGGTGCGCCCGGTGGTGGTGCTGTCGCCAAGCTCGCCGGCTCTGTTGAGACCCCAGCAGGCGACCGAACCATCCATCGTTCGCGCGCAGGTGTGCAGATAGCCGGCGCTCACGGACTTGAACTTCATGCTTCCGGCGACCGGCGTGGGGTCGGCACGGTTCGTCGTGCTGCTGTCGCCGAGCTGGCCGGCCCGATTGTCGCCCCAGCAATATGCGGTGCCGTCGGCAGTGAGGGCACACGCATGACCGCCTGCTACGGACAGTGAGGTGAATACCGGTGCGTTGGGATATGCCTGTGGTGTGGTTTGCACCGTGCCCGTGACATTGCCCCAGCAGTAGGCCTTGCCCGCCGTCGTGAGTCCACAGGTCCAGGTTTCGCCCGCGCCGAGCGACTGGAAGGCGAGCGCTCCGCCCACCGCCGTGGGAGACGAGCGGCTGACGATGGACCCGTCGCCCAGCTGCCCGAACTGGTTTCGCCCCCAGCAGAGCGCGGATCCATCGGCGGTGAGGCCGCAGGAATGATCGGTGCCGCTCACGACGCTGGCGAAACGGAAGCTGCCATATACGGGCGCCGGCGTGAACCGCAGCGCGTTCGTGCGGTCGCCAAGCTGGTTGAAGCTGTTGTCGCCCCAGCAATAGACCGTCTGGTCGGTGGCAAGGGCACAGTTGTGCGCGGCGCCAGGCGCGACGGCGGTCCAGGTGAGCGTGCCCGGAGTGCGCGTCGGCGTTTTGGTGTACGGCGTCGTCGCCAGCGAGTCGACGAGCGCGTTCGTGCCCCAGCAATAGATGGACTGATCCCTGGCGACGCCGCAGAAGTGCGTCAGGCTCCCGGCGAGGGACGAGAAGGTCACTCCACCGGCGGTCGCGGTAGGCCTGGCGCGATTCGCCGCGCCGCCATCGCCCACCTTGGGCTGCTCTCCCCAGCACTCCGCCGTTCCGTCGGAGACGAGTGCGCACGTGGCGTAGCCGCCGGCCACTACCTGATTGGGCATGTAGTGAATGGGCGTCCCTGTGCCCGTGGCCGTCATGGTAAGCTCCGCGCTCTCGAGCTTCACGACGAGCGTCTGTGTTCCAGGGATGTCGCCGAGGGTCCACGTGCCCGGTGATGCCACCCCGTCGGCGCCGGTGGATACCGTGGCAGCCGCAACGCGCCCGCCTCCGGTCGGAATGAAGGTGACGGGGACACCCGCACGCGGCTTGTCCGCGGCGTCGACGACCCGCACGGCGGGCGACACGGGAAGCGCGGACAGAATCTGTCCGGTCTGATTGTCGCCTTCCACCGCGAGCAGCGAGCGGAAGGTGGTGATCGTGAATGTGGCGCC
>JBJMNM010000581.1:0-7036 GCA_045804305.1 Gemmatimonadaceae bacterium
CCGGCGGGCGCGATCGCGAAGTGCAAGGACGGATTGTACTCGCACGCCCGGAGCCGGCGCGGCGCGTGCGGACATCACGGCGGCGTCGCGACCTGGATGTAGCGCTGCCACGATGAAGGAGGGCGGTCGCCAGCACTACGACGACCGCCCTCCTTCATTAGACAACTGGCCGGCGATCCGGCACACGAGGCATTCATGCCTGGCCAAGCGCATCCGTCCGACCTGCTCGCGCCTCGCTTCCCCATCTCGATCAAAGGGGTCGTCGAGATCGGGGGACGGGTCGTGCTGCTCAGGAACGCGCGCGGCGAGTGGGAGCTGCCCGGCGGCAAGCTGGAAACGAGTGAACGACCCGATCACTGTCTCGAGCGGGAGATCTTCGAGGAGCTGCACATCCGGATCGAGGTCACCGCCTTGCTGGATGTCTGGGTCTACAACGTCCTCGGCAAAGTGGACGTTTTCATCGTGACCTTCGCGACTCGGCCGATCGATGCCGAGGCAAACGTTCGGTTGAGCGACGAGCACGAGGAAGTCGGGTTCTTCTCGTACGAAGACATCGCGGGGTTGAACATGCCGGCGGGATACAAGGCGTCCATCGCTACGTACCGTGAGGGACGACGGCTGCTGTGACGTCCGCTTGCGTGCTCAACTTCCTGCCGCGCGTGCACACGCCCGTGATCATGCTGAACGCCAAATACGATCACTTCTTTCCGCCGGAAACCTCCCAGAAGCCATGTTTCCGCCTGCTCGGCACTCCCGCCGCCGACAAGAAGTTCGTGATGCACGAGAGCGGACATTTCCTGCTGCGCTCCGAGATGATCGGAGAATCACTCGCCTGGATGGATCGCTATCTGGGTCCCGTCACGCGGTGACGTTCGACGCACACCAGGCCTCATGCATTGTCGACCACATCGCGTGTGATCGTGCGCACACTCGGTTGCGGGCCGGAAGCATGCAGGACGCGAGCGTTCGTGCGTCGTGCGGTAGCCGTTCGGCCGCCTGCGCTGCTCCGTGACCGATTCGCCGTGCTGCCGAGCGATCGCTCGTGGCACCGGCAGTGCCTCTCATGGAGAGGACGACGGTCGTCATGCGCCGGAATCCGCGTGATTCAGCGCACACTTCTCTCGTAGTGGATATCCGTATGGCATCCTCCCGACGAGGCTTCACGCTGATCGAGTTGCTGATCGTGGTCGTGATCATCGGCATCCTGGCCGCGATCGCGATCCCGAAGTTCGCCAACTCGAAGCAGAAGGCGTACGTCGCGGCGATGAAGTCGGACCTGCATTCGCTCATCGTGGCCGAGGAGGCATTCTATGCCGATTCTCAGAGCTACACGGCGTTTCTCGATACGACCGTCACGGGGCGTAGGAAGCGCCGGACGGTCACGATATCGAGCACTGGGCTGATCTTCGAGCCGTCCACGGGCGTCAGCATGCCGATGATCGACATCGGGCCGGGTTATTGGTCGGCAACGGTGACGCACTCGCAGATCCCGAACTTCAGCTGCGGCATCGGCGTGAACACGACCAATCCCGTGGAGGCGACCGCCAGCGACGGGGCGCCGGCGTGCAAGTAGGCGAGGCTGTGGCGTCCCACGCGGACGAGCTCCGACACGTGACGCACTCGAGCACCAGCGTCACTCCTGGAAGATGGCCTCGACGATCATGCGGCGCTCCGGTCATTGCCGCTCCACTGGGACAGTTGCAGCGCGGCGAGCAGCGCGATGGGGAGCCCGATGCCGACGAGCTGCGAGAAGATCGACATCCATGGGTGCGCGAGCCGCGCGGTCACGACGATCACGAGGGAGCCGATCGCGGCGAACGTCGCCGTTCGCCGGGCCGACGGCGTTCGGCGCAGCAGCGCGATGCCGGCGGTCAGGAGCAGTGCGCCAGCGGTCGCCCCGAGCATGATCGCGAGGAGGTGCGTTCCATCGAGCGTCCCCCGTATTCCCATCATCCCTTCGGCCAGCGCGTTCAGCGTCCCGAACACGCCCATCAGCATGGTCAGCATCGCGACGAGCTTCATGATCCCCTCCAGGGTTCGAGTGTTCTCACGCCTGCGCGCACACCACGCCTCCACGCGCAAGGCTGGCGCGCTGCGCGCCACGTCCAGCACCACGGATATCCAGCACGTCAGCGTGACGGATCCGCGCACGAGGTACAGGTCACGAAAGAGCTGCGTCATCTCTCGGCCGTACTCGTCCCGGAACGACGGCGGATAGAAGCGGAGGAGCACGGCGTAGATGCGGTCGGCGGTCATGCGCGCCCCACGATCAACTTCTTGCTTCGTGCGGCGCGCACCATCGCGTCGAGCCGCCGCGCTTCCGCGCGGGCCACCAGCAGGCCGAATTTCGTGAGGCGGTAGTAGCGGCGTCGCTCGTCTCCCAGCTCCGGATCGCGACGTTCTCCGCGCTCCTCCACCAGCCCGCTCTCGAGCAGCCGCTTGAGCGCTCCATAGAGGGTACCGGGCCCGAGTTTCACGTCCCCCTCGGTCCGCTCGACCACTTCCTGCATGATGGCGTATCCGTGGCGCTCGCCGTCCGCCAGGGCCAGCAAGATCTGGAAGGTCGCCGGCGCCAGCGGCAGGTGGTCTTCGGGCGTCGCCGTCCTCTTCTCGTGGCTAGCCATCGTCTTTCTCCGGTCGTGACTCCATATGCAACGCTACCTGATATAACGATCGCCAATACATCGTTGCTCGATATATACCAGTATGACATGGGCCGGCCGGGCTGTCAAGCGGGAGCCCGCGTCTCGGCGCACCAAGGCTCGCTCAGCTCACCTCGGCGCGGAGCTTGAGCATCGGCGTGGCCAGCGAGCCGCCGCTCGCAGCTCGTGGCCGATACGGGCGAGGCAGCGTCTGCTCACCGGAGAAGGGCTTGGGGGCGCGCGGCCGCTCCTTCGCCACGGAGCTGCGATGCTTGTCCAGGTACCCGGCGATCGGCCGGCCTCTGATCGTCGACGACGGATAGGTCGTGCGCTGAATGACGCGCTCGAGATACTCGTACTGGCCGCCGGCGAACCCGACGAGCGCGTGCGGCGGGATGCTGTCCAGATAGTACTCGAGCGTGTCGCGGCCGGCGCTGTCGGCCGCCGATACGGTCGCATACTTGTTGGAGAGCTTCTGGAGGACGAATGCGACGACCATGTGGTGGAGCGTCGTATCGGTGGTGTTGAGCGCCGCACCGGTCACCACGCTCCAGGCATACGCCAGCTCGACCAGGGTGTCGGCGACGACCACCAACGGCACGGTATCCTGCGAATGTGCCTCGATGACCCACGCGCGCTGGCGCGCCTCGGCGACCAGCGGCTGCAGGTGGAGCGCAAGGTCGCGCTGTGGAATCAGCCGCACGCTGCGCGGGCAGTATCTCAGTGCGCTCGTCAACCCGATCCTGGATCCATTCTGGAGGCTGACGAACACCATGGCCCTGCGCGGAGTACCTGGCCTGAGGAAGGCACCGCCTCGCTGGTACACGTAGCGCGGCGTGGCATCGCCGAAGTCATCGAGCCCACCGGCGGTCGAACGCGCGCCCGGCGTCTCGTAGAGGAGTGCCACTTCATCCACCCACACGTCTCGCGTCGCGCGCAGGTGCGCCACGTACGTCAATCGCTCCACCGCACTCAGATCCATCGTCTCGGCGTACGTGCTCCAGGTGGCCGAGTCGATCTCGACGCCCGGCACCTGTGACGGGATGATCGCGAGCGCGCCGCGCGACGGCGCGTTCGATTCGGGGGAGCCTGAAGTAAGGCAGGCGGTGACCCCAGGCGTGTGGGTCGCGACGCTGACGCAGGCGGTCAGCAGCAATACGGTGCTCAGCACTCCGACACAGCTCGCCGAGCCTCTGCTCTTCTCACTCAACGGCATACACCTTCATCGTCTTGACGACTGACGTCTGGGATGTGCCACCCCCTGCGCCAGTCACCAGATGTGCTCGCACACGCAGCCCGCGCAGATGAAGGTGGGGATCGACGTCGTTCAGTTGCGCGAAGAGCACATCCGGGTGAATGACGCCTGCGTTCACGACTGATAGTCCACCTGCACTGCTCCGAGATATCTTCGCCGTGAACGATGCGACTGCCGGCAGAAAGAATGCTCATGCACACTCCCATCGGCAAGCCGAATGGCAGCACGCGCTGACGCCACAGGAAGTAGTTGCGGCCCTTCTTTCGTAGCTGCATCCACACGCGCTCTTCAATCCCGTCTGGCCCGTGCATCTTGCGCCTCGTGTTGGTTTCTGGCCCAGTGGCAGAGTTGCAATGCAAGGCCTGCTCCCTCCAAACGTGCCCGCAACACAAAGAGTCATAGCCGATGCATGAGCGGCTCGCACCGACACAGGGTTTGAAGCGTGCGCGGAAACGCTTGGAGGTATTCCCGCTCACCCAAGTGCGCCATGGGAGCGTTCAATGGCTAGCGAAATTCGAGTAGCGACACAAAGCCGGAAGTCAGAAAGAAGATCCGGTCTGGCCCACCGAGCACGGTCCGCTGCGTTACCAGATAGAACGGGCTATCGTTACCCAACCGCACCGTGACAAGTGCATCGGTTTGATGCGCTGACCCAGCCGCCTCGGCACCCGCTGTCGCTGACTCGCAGACAGCGTTGTCCCTTACGACGCTGACATCTGCCGCGGTTCCAGCTGGAATGCCATACTTTGCGCGGAAGTTCCGGGCATTGATCGTGGTGTCGCTAACGATGTGCGCGCCGAGGCGCAGCATGTTAACGGTTGCTGAGTCATACGGCGCGCAGGGCCGACTCGACTGTGCGTACGCAAGGGCCGGTGCAATCAGTGCGCAGAGAGTCAGAGGCAGAACAGCCGTGAGGCGACGACGTCTCTCGGATGTGGCATTGCGAATGAGACACACCTGGCCTGCGTTGCCCATCAGTGCGATTCCCAAATGGTCGTGCACTCAGCGATTCGACTGGATGCTGTTCAACACCTGGCAATGGAAGCTCCGACTACCTTCTCAACTCACGTGCGCCCACAGGACCGAGAATCATTCCCATGAGGACCGCCAGCACCGTTGTACTTACGAGGGTGGTGCGATCCCAGTGCCAGATTGCGCCACTGAGAGTTGTCTGCGCGCTGATGCCCACCACCAGGGCCGCCACGCTTCCCACCAGCATCCTGCCGCCGAGCGTTCCGGCAAGAGGCAACAAGAGACCAACGAGCGCTCCACCGGCGATGCCGGCGACGTAGTAGCATAGCACTACAGCATGCAGGCTGGTGCCCATCGCGCTGAAAACTCGCGGCCCTCCTGCGAGGTACACCACGGCGACCCACGCTGAGAACATGGTCGCCATGATGCCACCCGTCACAACGGCAAACTGCACTTCTCGCATCCTTACAGGTCTGCCTCTCGCCACGTGGCGTCTCGACTCTGGTTTGTGTTACAGGCCGCCGCCACGCGCACCATCGTGCTGATGACCTCAGAAGGTCGGCGTCCATCTTGGGTCCCACTCGGTCTGCACGGCTTCGGTGAGCTTCGTGAGGCCCGTGGCGTCCGCGCCCACCTTGTAGATGAGAGCCGCGCCGATCTCGCGACGCAGGAACACGAGCTGGCGCCCGTTGGGCGACCACTGCGGAGTCTCGTCGCCATCCACCGGTGTCAGGAGCTGCCGCGAGTTGGCGCCATTCGGATCTGCGACGAAGATCGTTTGCTTCGTGTTTGAGGACGCCTGATAAGCGATTCGCGATCCATCGGGCGACCAGGCGGGAGCGTGACCGTTGATGCCGAGCGACGTCGCCCCCGTGCCGTCCACGTTGACCACCATCAAGTCCCCGACATTCAACGCGCCGCGGTGGCGATACATGAGGCGAGTCCCATCGGGCGACCAGGCGGGTGCGTTGGTGGACGCCTGATCCACCGGCCCCGGCGATACCAGGCTCAGGCCGGTGCCGTCGCGATTGACGACGAAGACACCATAGTCGCTGCTCGGGCTGGGGAGCATGCTGGTGAAGGCGAGCTTCGTTCCGTCGGGCGACCAGACCGCGTGGCTGTCGGATGCGTCGTGTCCCGCGAGCTTCGTGCGTCCCTTGCCGAATCGATCCATCAGGTAGATGCCGCTCCATGATCCCGAGCCGGCCTTCGATGTCGCGGCGATCGTCTGCCCGTCCGGCGAGACGGCGGGCGTTGCGTATGCCGCCTGGTCGGTGGTGAGTCGCTGGCGTCGCGAGCCATCCGGACGCATGACCATCACCTCGCCGTTGCCGAAGGCCGTGCTGATGTAGATGATGCCATTCCCCAGATACGGTCCGCAGCTCACCCGGACGTCGATGTGCGTCGTATCGCCGAGTGTGACGAGGGCGGTAGTCGGGCTGGACGTCACCTCGCAGTTGAACGCGAGCCCGCCGATGGTGATCGCGTGATTTCCCGCGCCGCCGGTCCAGGTCACGGTTCCGTTGGCTGGAATTCCGTTCGTGGGACTGCCGGCGACCCCGAGTGAATAGCCATCGGGATCGATGTCGGTGCCGGTGGTCGTGACGGTCAGCTCGATCGTGCCCCAGGTCGGCGTCGGCTCCATGGAGCCACTGCAAGCGGACAGCGTCGCGGACAGAAGGAGCGCCGTTGTCCAGCGGCGAGAATGAGACGTCATGAGCTTCGCGATTGAATCAGGGGAGGGCGCGCGATCCGACGGGATCACGCGAAGCAGTTAAAACTTTGATTTCGACGGTGCATTCGCCAGAGACAGAATGTCCGGGGCAATTTGTCCCACTGTAAGCTTGCGGCGCGGTTGTCGGCAGGCGCATTGTCTGAGCTTTCTCTTGTCTTGGCGACGCTTGCTTTCGAGCAGTTCCGGAGCGGTCAGCTCCTTGACTCGCAATCAGGGTCGCTTTGTCAATCGGGCGCTTTTTTTTCGTTGAAGTGACCAAGCTCACCCACGCCACCTGCTAATAGCGCCGCATCTCCTCCACGCTCATGCTCCCTTATCCAACAGTTCCAGGAGGGTCACCTCTGGTGGAACCGCACTAGGGTCCTACTCCTCCTTCTGAGATCACGTCCGCTAGAGCGTTTCATTAAAGGGAATAGCGGCGACTTGAAAGTC
>JBJMNM010000582.1:0-3918 GCA_045804305.1 Gemmatimonadaceae bacterium
ACACACAAACCCAAAAACACCAACAACCTAACTTTGCATCGAAAAAACAGCGGACCCATCAACGGCGCAGGCGATCTCATTGGCACGCGTTACGCACTGTGTTTATGCATCACGGACGACATCGCTCCGTGACGCGCCGGCAGGCGGGGGAGTTCTCGTAGAGAGAAGAGAGGTGGCTGTGTCCCAACCGTCCGTTCGCGTCGCGATGAGTACCGTCGTTGCTCTGGGAAGTGTCTGTGCGACGCTGGGTGCACAGGAGCCGGCAAAGCGTGCGCAGCCGCAGGTGCACATTCCGGTGACGAAGCAATCGCCTCCGCCACCCGTTGTGAAGCCGGTCGTCGTGAAAGGCACGAACACCGAGGTCGTTCAACCGCCGGTGATCGCGAACATCGTGACCACGGTACCGGGCACGAACACCGTGATTCCCGTGACCGCGCCGGGCATCGGCGCTCCACCCATCCCCTGGCTTCCGTTGCTCGGACTTCTCGGCGGTGCCGCGGTGCTGGCGACGCGCAATCACGGCGGAGAAGAAGTGGTCACGGAGACAACGACACCTCCCGAAGTTCCGCCGGTGATTCCGCCGGTCGTCCCGCCCGTGACGCCCCCTGTGACGACCGTGCCGGAGCCGACGGCCGTGGCGCTGCTCGCCACTGGGTTTGCCGGCCTCGGGTTGGCGATCCGGAGACGGCGAGGGAGCTGATGTCGTCCCGAGCTTCGCTGAGGGCGACAGAGCAACGAAGGGCCGGCAATGCCGGCCCTTCGTCGTTCCAGTCGATGGCGCGGGATCAGTCGGCGCGCGGAACCGCCGACGCCACTTCGGCCGTGGTGCCGGCGCCGAATGAGGGCGTATTCCTCGGCCCGCCGTTCGACCGGGCGCTCGGAGCTCCGATCGCCTTCTTGACCTCGTTGGCGAGGCCTTCGATGCGTGCTTCGATGGCGCCATGAAAGCCACCCACCACCTGCGCGACGAGCTCGTCGAGCACACCGCCCACGCGGGAGCTCGCGCCCCTGGTGGCCAGCGCGGTTGCAGCAGCCGCCTTCACGTCCGCCTTGGTGCCACTGAGCAGGACACCGGCGCCCACGGCCAGCGCGAGCGCGGGCCACGGGTTGTCCTTCACGATCTGTGTGACGTTCATCTTGTGCTCCAGCTCCTGAAGCGTATCC
Source organism: Gemmatimonadaceae bacterium (assembly GCA_045804305.1). Classification (GTDB taxonomy): domain Bacteria; phylum Gemmatimonadota; class Gemmatimonadetes; order Gemmatimonadales; family Gemmatimonadaceae; genus AG11. Next base: position 1,165 of record JBJMNM010000582.1, read on the forward strand.
GAGATCCGGTTGCGCGTCAGCTCGATGTCGCGCCGGACGTCAGCGGGTGTTTCAGCCATTCCTTGTCCTCCTTGAGCGTCGCGACCGTCTCGTGTGGCGCGAGCGCGGACGGCGAGAGCATGGTGCGCCCTCGTTGTGCCAGCCAGACGGCGATGCCGCCCGTGATGAGTGTGAAGATGAGCGCCGCGATCCAGTATTGATCGCGCGGCAGCCATTGGTCGCCGATGAGCAGGACGATGCCCGTGAAGAACGCCAGCGTGCCGAGCAGGAGCAGGACGCCCCCGACCGCGATCAATGCGGTGCCGCGCGCCGCCGCACCAGCGGCGGTGCTGAGCTCGAGCCGGGCCAGCCGGACCTCACCTCGCACCAGCGAGGCGCTCCCCTCCGCGAGGTCGCGGAGGAGAGTCGCCAGCGTGCGACGACCATCGGAACGAGGGTCGACCGCCACGGTGCCCTCCTACTTGCGGAAGGCTTTGCCGAGCAGGTAGCCAAGGCCGACGGCCACGGCCAGAGAGCGACCGGGATGCTCCTTGACCTGCCGCTCGACGCCCGACTTCAGTCCGTCGAGGTCGGCGTCGCGCAGCCAGTCCGCGGACGCCTGCAGTCCGCCGGCCAACTGATTGGTCGCTCCGGCGATGCGGTTGTCATCGGCGATCATGCCGGCGCTGCCGCCCGTCGCCGACGCGCCCGCAATCTGCCCGCCGCCGGCGCCGCGATTCCGCAGCTTCTCGGCGCCCGACTCGAGCGCGTCGGCGAGCGAGTTCTTCAGGTTTCCGGCGCGGTCGCGCACCTGCGACCCCACGTCGGAGAGACGCTCGCCCGCCGTGCTGGCGGCATTCTTCGCCCGATCCGCCATCCCGTTCGCATCGGTCGAGGTGTCGCGCGAGAAGCTCGCGTCGGACGTGCCCGTGCCACCCGTGCTGCTGCCGCCGCTGAAGCTGCCGGTGTTCGACTCGCCGGTATTGCCGCTGCCAAAAGTGTCGTTCGCGTTGCGCTCCATATGTCCGTCTCCGCCGTGTGAGTCCCACTGCTTGGGGCAGACAGCGTGTGCAGAGCGCGTGCCGGAGCGGTAAGCCAGTCGAGTGCTCCGCGTGCGTTCAGCTCTTCGGGCCCGGCGCGTGTCCGTAGATCACACAAGTACCTGCCAGCCAATGAAGGGCAGGTATGGACAGGAGCCCATAATCGATCGTGTTCATGATGCTGGAAAGCGCGCGACGCGGTGTCGAGGACAGCTCGTAGTTGTGATCGGGCAACACGAATCGGCTCAGCCGGTCGACCACCGAGAAGTATCGGATGCGCATGTCCGGCAGGTGGCGTCCCACAATGTCGAGCTCGGCCTGCTCCAGCGGTCGCTCGTCGGGCGTGACGTCCGTATGGATGGGCAGCATCATGCGCAGTTTGCGCAGGGCGGGGCTCAGGTTGACCGGCTCACCGAATACGACGACCGCTCCTGGCTTTGCCCAGCGCATGAGCCGCAGCATGACATCGTCCAGATCATGGATGAGGTGATGCAGCACCGCCTCGCCCCAGATCACGTCGAACGACGCCGGCGGCAGCTCGGCAAGCTCGAGGGGGGAGCATACCATCCGCACCACATCGGATACGTGATCGACCTCCGCGCGCCGCTGTGCGAGCTCGATCGCCTTGGGCGAGATGTCGATGCCCGTGACCCGCGCTCCGAGCTTGGCAAAGTTCACGGCGTTGATGCCGTCTCCGCAGCCGACGTCGAGCACCGTCTTGCCCGCGAGCGGGCCAATGACCCTGAAGCGAAATTCCTTGTTGAACCGACGACGCTTCAGGCGTCCATACCGATCGATCGTGCGCGGATGCACGGCCTGAATTCGACTCATGGCCGCTTCCGCCTCCTGATCGAAGAAGGCTGCCTCCTCCTTCCAGCGCGTACTCTCCGTCTGGTCTCTTTGCATTCCTCTCCCAATGGCTTCGAGTCCGGAGCGCGAACGTCCACTCGGGTCGGCAGACAAGATCACTCCCGTCTGCCGCCCACACTAGGCGAGAATGCAGCAAGAAGGCCGTCGACGGACGCCAGCCTGCTGCTGGGTACCGTCATCTCGATCGGTGCCGCGACGGTCGTGGAGATCGGCACTGTGCCCGCCCTGGCGGCCCAGGGCGGGCGATAGCTCACGCGCAGAACCGGTCGAACGCTTCGACGAGATCCTCCGCGATGTCATCCGCTGTGCGCCCTTCGATCTGGTAGCGCTCGAGCATGAAGACGAGCTTTCCATCCTTGAGCAGCCCGATCTGCGGCGAGCTCGGTGGATAGCCGGTGAAATAGCTGCGGGCTCGCGCGGTGGCTTCGGTGTCCTGGCCGGCGAATACGGTGGTGAGCCGATTGGGCTTCACGCTGTGCTTGAGCGCCGACGCGACCGCCGGCCGTGCGTTGCGTGCCGCGCATCCGCACACCGAGTTCACGACCACGAGCGTCGTGCCCGGCGTGTCCTTGAGTTTGACGTCCACCTCGGACGGCGTGCGCATCTCTTCCACGCCGAGGCGAGTGAGCTCCTGACGCATGGGAGTGACGAATCGTTCATCGTACATCTGCATCGACCTCTGAAATGATGGGGCTGGGATGACGGACTACTCGCGCACGAGGGCGAGAATGGCGGCTTGCGGCACCACGAGAAACCGTTCGCCCTCGAAGGTGATCTCGACGGCCGCCTTACGGAAAAAGAGGGCATAGTCGCCGCGGCGCGCCTGCATCGGAACGAAGCGCATCTCTCGGACCGGCTCCTTCCA
>JBJMNM010000583.1:0-2433 GCA_045804305.1 Gemmatimonadaceae bacterium
CGAGACGTCGATGGATCGCATCGACCTGATCCTCACGGATCTCGTGATGCCCGAGTTGCATGGTGGCGACCTCGGCGAATCGATCCGCGCCAGCACGCCAGCGCGCCGCGTGCTCTACATGTCCGGATACACCGGAGACGAGATCACGCGGCGCGGGCTCGCGCAGACCGACATGACACTGCTGAAGAAGCCGTTCACCCCCGACGCGCTCGCGCGCGCGGTGCGCGAGGTGCTGGACCGCGACCCCTAGCCTACGTGCTGCTGGCTGCGCGCGCCGCCGGCTCCGCCATGCCACGGCGAGCTGGTGCCGCAACGCCAGGCTGCGGCTGCGCGAACTCGAGCAGGTCCGCGTTGAACTGATCGCGATGCGTGCTCATCAGCCCATGCGGCGCGCCCGGGAAGACCTTGAGCGTCGCACCCTTGATCATCTTGACCGACCGCAGCCCGCCGACCGCGATCGGCACGATCTGATCGTCATCGCCGTGAATCACGAGGGTCGGGACGTCGAACTTCTTGAGGTCCTCCCGGAAGTCCGTGGCCGAGAACGCCTTGACGCACTCGTAGGCGGCAACGAACCCGCACTGCATGCTCATCAGCCAGAACGCATCCAGAGTACCCTGCGACACCTTGGCGCCCGGCCGGTTGGCGCCATAGAACGGGACGCTGAAGTCCTTGTAGAACTGTGCCCGGTCGTTGCTGAGGCTCGCCCGAATCTGGTCGAACACCTCCAGCGGAATTCCTTCCTGATTGTCGGGCGCTCTGAGCATCAGCGGGGGCACCGCGTCCACGAGCACGGCCTTGGCTACTCGTTTCGTTCCGTGGCGGCCGATGTAATGCGCCACCTCGCCGCCGCCGGTGGAATGGCCCACGTGAATGGCGTCCTTCAGATCGAGCGCCTCGACGAGCGACGCGAGGTCGTCGGCGTAGGTGTCCATCTCGTTGCCGGTGTACGTCTGCGTCGAGCGGCCATGTCCGCGGCGATCGTGCGCGATGGCGCGATAGCCGTGCGAGGCCATGAAGAACAGCTGCTCGTCCCACGAGTCGGCGTTGAGCGGCCAGCCGTGGCTGAACACGATCGGCTGTCCCGTACCCCAGTCCTTGTAGAAGATCTTCGCGCCGTCTTTCGCCGTGATGGTCGGCATGTAGCCCCCATGCGTCTGGATGTGGTGCTATGGCATGAACGTGAACATGCTACCCAGTACGCGCCTCGCAGCGAGAATGAAAATGGGACCTTGGTCCTACCGCGGATCGGCTACTTCTCGATCTTGAAGCTGAAGGTCTGCTCCACTACCTGCCGCACGGGGTGCCCGTTCGCCTCGGCTGGCCGATACCGTGTTTCGAGGAGGGACTTGCGCACCGCGTCGGCGAACAGCTTGTGCGGCGTGGAGATCACGTCGATCGAACCGGGCTCGACGCGGCCGTCGGCGCCAACGATGAAGCGCATCGCCACGACGCCCTCGACGCCGACGCTCTTGAGCGATTCGGGATAGCGCGGGGACGCGGCACGGGTGACCGACACGGCGCGGTCCACCGTGTTCTCGTCGTACGCCTTCCCCGAGCTGCCGCTGCTCAGCCCTCCCTTGCCGCGGGCCTCGCCGTCGCCGTCACCATCGCTCTTCACCGAGCCGCCGCGCGACACGCCACCCTTCGATGAGATCGCGTCGCTCGGCGGCGGGGCCACCACGTCGCTTATCGTGGGCGCGGCCTGGAGGTTCACCGAGAGCGTGAGCGGCACCTTCGTGGGCGCCACGAGCGCCGGCGTGGCCGGCACCTTCGGCTGCGGTTGCGGAGGCGTCGCGACGCGCCGCGGTGCCACGAAGACCTTTTGCGGTTGCGGCGCTTTCGCCTTGGGCGGCTCCTTGACGGTGGGAAGGGGCTTGGGAGCCACCTGCACCGGCGGCGGCGGTGGCGAGGCGACGTAGAGGACCGGATGCTCCTCCACCTTCTCCCGCGGCGGAAGGACCACCTGGCTGGTACCATAAACCGCACCGGCGATGATCCCGCCGTGGATCAGCATGCTCAGAAGCGCGCCCTTCGAAGAGCCGAATGGCTTGGCTCCGGATTCCAGTAGCGTCGTCATGTACAAGCTCCTCCAGCGTTCCGGGATTCAGAGGCTCATCGGCCTCCTGGCCTATAGGCCAATCCCGTGCCGAACTCGCGGGCCGGAGTTCGGGCGTCGTGAGATGCGCTAGCGCCTGGTGGCCTTCACGACTGAATCGACAGTGGCTGAGTCCGGCTTGAATCCAAGGCTCTGAACGATGGACCGCCACACGCTCACTGGGAGCGACACCGTGGACTCCGGCTGCACCTTGGGCAGGGTTGCGCCCCGCGCGATCAGTGGGGCGGTCTGTACGCCCGGCGTGATGTCCACCACCTGCTGGCCGAACGCGCCCACCGAGGTGATGCGCACGGTGTCCTGGGTGCGGATCGGGA